>CAYGOG010000036.1:0-8509 GCA_964351415.1 uncultured bacterium
CTCCTGCGCCAAGAGCTCCACTTCCAAGGCCTCCTTATCACCGACGCCCTCAATATGGGGGCCCTCTCCACCTATACCCCTGCTGAAATTGCCCTCCTCGCCTACCGTGCCGGCCACGACCTCCTTCTCTATGGGGCGCACCTCTTGCCCGACCTCGAAGTTCTCAATAATGACACCCTGCCCACAGCCTACCATGCCCTCCTCGACGCCTTCCGCTCAGGGGACCTGCCGCTCGACGAGCTCGACCGGCGCGTCACCCGCATCCTCCAAGTCAAAGAGCGGGCCCACTGGCTGCCCTACCTAGGGGCCGACCTCGAAACCCGCCTCCACTCCGCAATGTAAAAACGAATAACAACCACAGAGAGCATAGAGGACACAGAGAAAGGAAAAACATGTTTTTCGATGAGAGCTTGTCTATCTTCTCTGTGTCCTCTGTGCTCTCTGTGGTTGTAATCTATTGGCATTCAGTTAAATAGAACGATTTTGAATGACACAACAATCTCCCTCCACTCCGCAATGTAAAGCGGCTTTACATCAGATTCCAGGGCATCGCGACTGTTTGCTCGTCGAGGTGGAAGGGTTCTTCTCCGGCATAGAGGATCAGGCCGGGCATGACCTGTAACTTTGGATAGGTGGCCCGGAAGGCGCGCATCCCCGAGAGATCCCCTTTGGAAAGGTTGCCTTGGCACTTGATTTCGATTGGATAGAATTTGCCGTCCCGCTCGAGGATGAGGTCTACCTCTGCCCCCGCTTGTGTTCTCCAATGATAAAGGAGGGGAGGGACGCTCATCGCAGAACACTGCTGTTGGATCCAATTGATCGCCCAGGTTTCGAAGATCGAGCCGAGTTGAGGACTGATGGCAAGGGCTTCAGGCGATTGAATGCGGCTTAGATAACACGCAAACCCAGGGTCGCGAAAGTGCCCCTTTTTCTTCTCGCTGAGTCGTTTGATCGTGTTGCCGTGATAGGGAAGGAGTTCGAACCACTGATACGTAAAGGAAAGGATGTCGAGCCAGCGGCGCGCGGTCTGCGGCGTAATCCCGATCTCTCGCCCGATCTGGGAGGGATTGATTTCTTGCGCCGTCAGCATGGCCATCAACCCTAAGAAACGGTCAAACTCGGCGAGTTGTCGGATATCCTCTTGTAGACGAACATCTCGGTCGACATAGGTTTGAAGGTACGAGCGAAAGTAGAGAGGGATTTGCGAGGTGGGCAGTTCAAATGTCCCAGGAAAACAGCCGCGCCACAAAAATTCTACCAGCCTCGGAAAGGATCCAGGCAGTCGCTTTCTCAATTGAGCAAATGCGCGCGGTTGATCTAGATATGAGGAAAGCCAACTCTCGGATGCACCAGCACCCACCATTTCTTGTGGTGTGAAGTTTTCAAGGTGAAAGACAGCGACCCGTCCGGCCATGCTTTCGGCAACGGAACGGAGAACGCTGAAGTTTTGAGATCCGGTCAAAAAATACTGCCCTTTTGCTTCGCTTCGGTCGACTCGCCTCTTGATAGCGGCCAAGAGTTCAGGGGCATACTGCACCTCGTCTAAAATAAGGGGGGCAGGGAACGAATCGAGGAAGAGGTCTGGCTCTGTCCGCGCGCGATAGGGATCTTGGATGGGGTCAAATACGACGGCTCGGATCTCAGGGTAGAGGTGGGAGAGCAGGGTAGATTTCCCGCATTGGCGCGCCCCCACCACGAGAATAACCTTAAAATGCTGCGCCGCTTCTCGGATCGCTCGCTCGAGGTGCCGAACCTTATAATCCATATACCTTGTATTCTGATGATACTATCATCAAAATACAAGGCAAAATTCTTAAGTCATTAATTTTAAGCTTTGTACGTGCAATTTTTCTAGACCTCTCGGATGCTAATAAAATCTTTATGAAAACCAGTCGGCTATGGTATGCTTTATGCATTATGAGCGCTCTTACCCCCCGATGGATTTCCCAAGAGGAAGCCAGACAGATCGCAAATGCGTGGCAACCCAGCGCCGACAAGGTGTGTAAATCTCGCGAGAAAAAGCTGAGCTGGAGTTTTGCTGAAAACGAGCTTGATGCTGCCTTAGAGGAAGATGCCCGCTGGGCCAAAGCAAATGATTATCGTGAGCGACTGGAAGAGTTCGGCATACACGAGCATGAGAGCCCCGACCACGCGTGCGTCAAAATCACCTCTTCTGATGGCGCGCCCCAAGCGGTGGGGATCTTGCAGCGCTGGGATTGCTACACCACCATCGAGATCTCACTTCTAGCCACCGCTCCCCAGAATTTAGGGCTTTGTTCCAAACTAAAGGGGATTCGGGGTGCGGGCACTGCAGCCGTTGACTTTGCCGCGCGCAACGCCCTCTCCTTGTACGGGGCCTATGCCAAAGTCTCAGTATACTCTACTGACACAGCGGTTGGTTTTTATGAAAAGCTGGGATTTGTCTCTTGCGGAGGCACGTATTTGCACCTATTTCCCGGCGCTTCCGTCCCTGTCTCCCCGTTTACATTCGAAATGCACCCCACATTGAAAGGCCTCCCACCCGAGCGACTGCTCACGGCTCTCGCCCACCCCGATGCATGTGTTCCCTCCAAACGCATGGACCACCTGTACGATTAATATACCGCTATTAGCCCAAAAGGCTACTTTTCAACTAATAGCGGTATAAATGTTTTTGTTTACAGGGGGCGCAAAAGGCGCTATGGAGAGGGTATGCGAAACCAGATCCTCGTGTTGGCAGTTTTAGCCCTGTTGGGCGGATGTTCTTTCAATCGGGTTGCGTCGGGGCCGACGCAGCCCCAAGTGGTCGACTACACGCAAAGCGATGGCAATGTGGTCCTATTGGTCGTGCAGCCGCAGGGGATGGACCCTCAAAAGGCCAAGCAGATGGCGCTTCAGCGGGCGGCGGAGATCACGGTGGAAAACGGCTATCGGTACTTCCGCGTGGTATCCGAGTCTGAAACTCAGGTCGTGCAATCACAGGGCAACGGGCAGGGGAATGAGGGCTATACCACCAATATGTACCAAGAGTACACGGTGGAAGGCGACTTTGGCCGCGAGAGTGTCGATAAGAGGGCCACCCAGGGGAGCGATGTCTATCCCGCCTGGCGCTGCGAGTTTGAGATGCAGCGGCGCTCGCGCGTGAATAGCTACGACGCGTGCGATTACACAGAATGCAAAAAACCCTGACAAGAGGATCTTGTCAGGGTCTGTTGGAATTACTTATTCTCGTCGACGATTTCGACTTCGGCTTCTTCGACGTCGGGCTTGGTGGCTTGGGGCGCTTCAGGAGCCGCTTGAGGACCTGCTTTCGCAAGCTCTTCGCCGATCTTCTGCATCACCTGTTGCAGCTCGTCCGCCCGCGCTTTGATCGCGGCGTTGTCTTGGGTTTCGAGCGCCTTTTTCACGGCGTCGACTTTAGACTGGATTTCGGAGGCAATCGGAGCGGGGACCTTGTCCTTGTACTCCTTCAGCGCTTTCTCGGCGCGGAAGGCAAGGGCATCCGCTTCGTTGCGGGTCTCGATCGCTTGTTTGCGCTCCTTGTCTTCAGTGGCGTGGAGCTCCGCTTCGCGCACCTTGTTCTTGATCTCGTCTTCGGTCAAGCCTGACTTGGCCTCGATCTTGATCTTCTGCTCTTTGCCCGACTGTTTGTCGCGCGCCGAGACGTGCAGGATCCCGTCGGCATCGATGTCGAACGCGACTTCGATTTGCGGGCTGCCTCGCGGTGCGGGGGGGATGTCGGTCAGGTCAAACCGGCCGATCTCCTTGTTGTCCTTCGCCATGGGGCGCTCCCCTTGGAGGACGACGATGGTGACGGCGGGTTGGTTATCCGCAGCGGTCGAGAAGACTTGCTTCTTTTGCGTCGGGATGGTCGTGTTGCGCTCGATAATCGGCGTTAAGACGCCACCGAGGGTCTCGATCCCGAGGGTGAGCGGCACGACGTCGAGGAGGAGCACGTCTTTCACTTCGCCGGCGATGATCGCCCCCTGGATGGCGGCGCCGATCGCGACCGCTTCGTCGGGGTTGACGCCCTTATGGGGCTCGCGTTTGAAGATGGCCTTCACTTTCTCTTGCACGGCTGGCATCCGGGTCATCCCGCCGACGAGGATCACATCGCCGATCTGATCGGCTGTGATGCCGGCGTCTTTGAGCGCCTTTAAGCACGGCTCGGTTGTCCGCTCGATCAAGCTGTGAGCGAGTTGCTCGAGCTTCGATCGGGTGAGGGTGAGCGCCAAGTGTTTCGGCCCCGAGGCGTCCATCGTGATGAACGGCTGGTTGATCTCGGTTGTCAGGGTGCCGGAGAGCTCAATTTTCGCCTTCTCGGCTGCATCGCGGAGGCGCTGGAGCGCCATCTTGTCTTTCGAGAGGTCGATGCCGTTCTCTTTTTTAAACTCCTCCAACATCCAGTGCATGATCGCCTGGTCGAAGTCGTCGCCGCCGAGGTGCGTGTCGCCGTTGGTCGCAAGGACCTCGAAGACGCCGTCGCCGATCTCGAGGACAGATACGTCAAATGTACCGCCGCCCAAGTCGTAGACCACGATCTTCTTGTCGGTTTTCAGCTTGTCGAGGCCGTAGGCGAGCGCCGCCGCTGTCGGCTCGGGGAGAATCCGCTTGACGTCCAGACCTGCAATGCGGCCCGCATCTTTAGTGGACTGCCGCTGCGAGTCGTTGAAGTAAGCGGGGACCGTGACGATCGCCTCGGTCACCTTTTCGCCGAGATAGCTCTCGACGGTCTCTTTCATCTTGGTGAGGACGTGGGCGCCCGCTTCTTCTGGGGTGACCACTTTCCCGTCGATCTCAAACACGGCATCGCCGTTGGGTCCCTTGGAGACTTTGTAAGGGACGGTTTTGATCTCAGACAGAACTTCGTCGTATTTGCGGCCGATAAAGCGCTTCGTCGAGAAGAGCGTTTTGTCGGGATTCGTCACCGCTTGTCGCTTCGCAGGAACCCCTACGAGGCGCTCATTGCCTTTGTAGGCGATGACGGATGGTGTCGTGCGGGCCCCTTCGGCGTTCGCGATGACTTGGGGGCTTCCGCCCTCCATGATTGCGACGCACGAGTTTGTGGTCCCGAGGTCAATACCGATGATAATGCGTTTTTTTGTCATAGTTGTTCTACAGGTTGTGGGGTGGGAGCTCGCGCGACTTTGACCCGCGCAGGGCGCAGGGTGCGGCGAGCCGATTTGTAACCTTTCGCAAACTCTTTGAGGATTTGGCCATCGGGAGACTCAGCGGTCTCGACGATTTCCACCGCCTCATGGAGATGCGGATCATATGTGTGGCCCTCAGAAGTGAACGACACGATACCGTGTTGATTGAGCACTTCTTTAAATTGCGCCAAGATCATCTGGAATCCCATGCCCCAAGACTGCAACTCGGGTGAGCCGCTTTCGGCGAACCGAAGGGCGTTTTCGAGCTGGTCGATCGCGGGGAGGAACTCGCCGATCGCATTCTCGACGCCAAAGGCGAGATACTCATCTCGCTCCTTTTGGAGCCGCTTGCGGGCGTTTTCTTGCTCGGCGAGAGCGCGGAGGTATTTTTCTTTCATCTCCTTAAGCTGCTCTTCGAGACTTAAAGGTACTTCTTCGGTCATGCATTCCTCTGATCAATGAGTTTGACTTCCGGCTGGCGGAAGGCGATTTTAAATTTGTACAGGTTGTCGGTGAGCGCCTGGCTGAGCAATTCGCTGAACCGCTCGGCGAGCGGGAGGAGGCTCTTGTAGGGGAGGCGCGTGGGTCCCAAAAGGGCGACCGCGCCCGCAGGCGATTGGTGGATTTTGTAGGGGACGACAATGAGGGCGACATTGCTCCCCGGCGCGACCGCGGGACACAGCTCATCGCCCACTTTGCAAATCGTCTTGCCCGATTGCGCGCTGAAGCGGAGGAGCTCGCGCATCGCGCTCTCATCTTCGAGCAGCGCGAGCCCTTTCGCGAGCGAGGTGGCGTCGCCGAGGTCGGGGTAGAGCAGCAACTTGGAAAAGCCCGTGCGCAAAATCTCCTCAGCTGAGAAGTTCGCATACCCCACGACGTGGCGCACCATCACTTCGTTGTAGATCCGCTGCGCCGCTTTCGCCTCCGCTTCATTGCGGAACAGAGGGCGCTCGCCGCGGTTCATCCGCCACTGGAAGTACTCTTCGGCAGAGCGGAGAAAGAGGGGATCGGCCTCTTTTTCGAGGTAGAGCACTTCGGTGCGGATCAGGCCAAAGTCGGTCATTACCACGGCGAGGATCTTCTCCTCGTCGAGCTTGAGGAGCTTGGTGTCGCGGATAAAGTCTTGATCGAAGCGGGGAGACGAGGCAAACACCGCGCATCCCGATAGCTCGCTTAAAGTCTCCAGCGCATGGCTGAGGAGCGTCCCGATTTGGCGCGTCTCCTTCTTCAGGGCGCCCTCCAGGGCCTCCACCTGGGCATCGTCTAGGGCGGGGGTCAGGGCGTCGAGATAGGCCCGGATGGCGAGCTCAGTGGGGACCCGGCCGCCCGAGGTGTGGAGCTGCCGCAGGTAGCCCCCCTCCTCTAGCTTGGCAAAGTAGTTGCGGATCGTCGCCGAAGAAAAAGACTCAAACCCTGTCTCCTGAAGGGTTTGCGATCCAATCGGCTTGCCGGTTTTAAGATAGAGTTCTACCAAGCCGTGGAGGACGGCCATTTCCCGGTCGCTCTTAGGGGGTCTCTTATGGGGTAGGCTTTTCAAGCTAGCACTCTCAATAAATTTCTGCTAATCATCTTCCATTATAACGGAGGGGACCCGTTTAGGCAAGCGAAATTTAGCACTCAAGTCAAAAGTCTGCTGAATGCTTTGTAAGTGTCTTAATATAAGCGGTGTGGTAGAATCGCCTCATGCACAGGGATCCCCTTCTCGCACTGCTAAGCCGCTATCGACCCACCCCTGAAGAGGCCCCCATGCATAGGCAAATGGTCGCCTTTGTAAAGCAGCATCCCGACTGCTTTGAGCGGACCCTTGAAGTGGGGCACATCACCGCTTCCGCGTGGCTCCTCAACAAGGCGGGCGACGCCGCGCTTCTCATGCACCATGCCAAGCTCAACATCTGGGTGCAGCCGGGGGGCCACTGCGATGGCGATCCCGATGTGCTGCAGGTCGCGCTGCGCGAGGCGCGCGAGGAGTCGGGCATTCAGGGCATCGAGCCGCTTTCACCTGAGATTTTCGACCTCGACATCCATCCGGTGCCGGGCCATCTGCACTACGATGTGCGGTTTCTCCTGCAGGTGACAAGCGATGAGACGTTTGTACAGAACTCCGAATCAAACGCCCTGCGCTGGGTACGCGACGACCTTCCGACCCAAGAGCGCTCGGTCGTCCGCATGCACGAGAAGTGTTTTAATCGTTGATCAGGGTGGGATCGGAGGCGAGGGTGGAGAGGATGTCGCCGATATGGGGCGCCCAGTCGAGGCCGCGCCGATAGACGAGCCGCGAGGCGAGGAAGCACGCGATCATCGCCCGTTTGTGGATCTCGGGGAGCTTGAGGATCCGATCCTTGTATTGCGCGCGCAAAAGCGGCGGACAGTAGAGGAGGAGGCACTGGAGGAGCGTATCGGGCAGTGTGGGTTGCGCGACGAGGTGATCGAGCAGTTGGTATTTGAAGTAGTTGATCCGCTCTGAGACTTTGTCGGAGAGAGTGGAGAGGGGCTCGCCCGTTTTGTCGTGGGCCGTGAGGAGGAGCTGCGCCTCGTGGAGGGCCGCTTTTCGGATGCACTCGAGAATTTCTTTGACGTATTGCTCTTTGCACTTGAGGAATTCGTCGAGGCTGAGGAGGAGCCCCTCGAGCACTTCGAGCGAGGAGGAGATGACGCCCCCCTTGTTGCACGAGCTGTCTTTGAAGATCAGGACGCCGAGCTTTTCCAGTTCGAGGCGGGCGTTGGGGGTGAGATAGAGGTTGGCCCCTTCTACGATGGCGCGCGAGGTAGGTTTACCTGCGTCGTCGAGATAGTCGCGGTAGTTGGCGTCATTCAGCGTGCGGGGGCGGCCGCCGCCCGGGATGAAGATGTCGGCTTTCACCTGGTGCACGTTGTGCCGGAAGAGGAGATTCATCTCGTTGCCCGAGAGCCACTCTTCTGCGAGCTTCCCTTGGCTTTTGCGCGTGAGTTTGGTCTGCTGCGCGTAGGCCGACTGCTCCCGTTTGGATGTGAGATCGAGGAGGAATCCCCCTTCGTGTAGCTTGGCCGTTGCGTAGTTGCAGATCGGCAGCTGAGCGCGGAAGAGGCGCACCATCTCCTCGAGATCGAGCCCGTCGGGATCGAAAATGGTGCCCGACACATCGGTGAGGGCGAGGAGACGCGCCGTCTTTTTGTAATAGGTGTAGAGGATCTGGTTGCCGGCGACGTCGCCATCGGGGCCGCCCGAGATTTTCACGGTGAACGGCTGCTTCTCCGGATCGATGCCGAGATAGCGGAGCATCTCGTGCATGTAGACATTCACGCCGTACGAGGTGACGCCATATTGCTTGTGGTTGATCCCGCCGGTGGGCTTGCTCGTCATAAACGAGAGGCCGACGCGATAGCCCACCTTTAAGCTGTAC
>CAYGOG010000037.1:0-8325 GCA_964351415.1 uncultured bacterium
AGCTGGTGGGAGGGGAAATAGCGGTTAGTCGCGATGAGGCCGTGCACGTAATGGTGCCAGATCTCAACGGTGATCTCGTCGGGCAGGAGGTGCCCCTGGCTCGCATACTGGTGATAGAGCTTACCGGCGGGCGATTCGGGGGAGAGGGTACGGAAAATGTCGCCTGAGGAGAGATGGCAATGGTTGCCTGCACTGCTCAGAAACTTGCCCAAGGTCCCTTTTCCAGCCCCAGGAGGGCCAAACAGGAGGAGGGAGCGGAACGGCTCATTGTGCGAAGGGATCAACTTTTCGGCTGCCATAACAAGCCCCAACGTAGGCGATTCTCCCGTGAGAACGCAAGGGAAATTTTGCAAGATACTTATGATCAACAGGATAAGAGTTGTTGAATAAATTTGTTAAGGTGTGGTAAAATTTTGATACAAAAAATAGGATAGACAACTCATGAGCGTAGAACCCCAAGGCACATCACTAGTTCTCCGAGAGGCCATTGAACTCAACAACGTGAAGTACGACGTGATCCTGAGCTTGAAACGGAACGGGGACAACGTCGCGCTCGATTTAAGTCACTTTGTCGGTCTGCCTCAGGGTGCAATTGCTAGGATTAAAGAATGCGCAGCCACTGCCTTTCAAGAGGTGGGACCACAAGCGACGTTGATTCGGCAAGAGTCCAACGGAGAGAAACAGGTGCGCCTTGCAAACAGCGTTACGCCTGCAACGCCCCGGGTGGCAGATGCTATTGAGGGAATTTGGCAGTCGCTTACATCTCCGGGCGCTACATTTGGTCCTGCTGCAGGTCCCTCCGACGCCCCTCCTGGAAGGTCTCAAGGATTACGAGTACATGTGCAAGAAGGATCTCCTTCTACCGCTGACGAGGCCCTCCCTGCCCCTGAAAGGCTTGGTAGAAGTCACAATCCGTATAGATTTCCCTCCGTGAGCCCAGCACCAGTAAGACCACCAGCACCGGCAACACCAGAAACACTAAGAAGACCATCACTACCGACACCGACACCAGCACCAGCGCCGACACCAGCACCAGGCTGGGGGGAATGGTTCTGGAGTATGTGGCCTGGCAATAGGGGGCGTGCAGAGACTTCTGGTGCCGCTGCTCCGGCAGCCGCTCCCAACGCTGTACCAAATGGTTCGGACAGAACAGGGGAGGCTGCGGAACCAGTTCCCTCACCGCAACCAAATGGGGTGATAGCAGCAGATCTCCCATCCCTGATGCCGAGAGCCCAGGGCCCCGTGAGAACTACCCCAGAAGGGCAGGCCGCCGTAGACGCGTATAGGGAGAACCTCAGAGCGACAAGTTAATTTCATACTGTACCACAGGGTGACGGGAATTTGGTATAATCCTCCGGATGGGAATCCGGGAAATCTCGACTTATGAACTGAGCCGTGTGGAAGTGGGGGGGGTAGCCCTGCCCATACACTCTCTTCCCATTCAGCGTAAGCGACTTCTGGATAAAGAATTTCAAGCTCTGGCACAGGGGCAACAAGGAAAATTTTCACTTGCGCTTGATCCGGAGAAGCCTGAAATCGCCCGCACCCTCCGGTATGCGCGGCGGGTGGGGTGGTTAACCCCTCAAGCGCTCGATTTAAGCGGGGCTCAGGCGGTCCTTAAGGCAGAATCATGGATACAGGCCCGTTTCTTGCCCGGCCTGGGGTTGGTGGGCCAGGGATTCGCGTCAGGCGTGAGTAGCATTCCCATGACAATATTTTGGGCGGGTTGGAGAATCGTTGGGTTTGTCAACTATGTGATTCAAGGGATTCGCACTTGGCGGGAGCATCGCAAGGCGCACAACCACGTCGATCGAGAAGGAGTGCAGCGGGCACAGGTGAATATCGCTACGGGGGGGCTCTATACCGCGGCTTCGGTTGAGACAGTGGTTGAGGCGCTGAAATCGGCGCTCCACCTTGCAGCGCGAGCGGCGATGCAGATTGCCTCTATTGCCAATGGACTCTTTGGTGGGGGATTGGTCCTTTCATTGATCAATATTTTCAGCAGCTTGTACAAATACTCTCAATTCCGCTCGAAAGTGCGCAGTTATCTCGACAATCGCAATCTCTCGGAGACGCAGCAGGTGCAGGGTGCGCTCCGCTATTTGCTCGAGTCGGTGTCGGGCGACAATGCGCGCGCGCGGGTGATGTGGCTGAAGCGGCGCACAAGTTGGGCGTTTGTGCAGGATCTTGTCTCGCAAGGGGAAGCGATTCTCAACGATCCGAAGCGATTGAAAGAGGCGAAGTCGCTTGTGGAACGCGCCTTGTGGGAGAACAAGCGCAAAAACGGGTTGCAGTCGGCGTCGGCTGCCTTCTCTATCTTAGCCGGATCGGGTTACCTGATGGGAGCGGCTATGACCGGGGGGATTTTACCCTTCGCGATGGGGATTGCGGGTGTGGGGGCGATGATGCTGATGAGCGCGGCGATCCGCGCGCGCGACCTATACCAATGGCTCTCTAAATCGATGCGACCGGGGGTGACCTCATGATTGCCCTAGATTCCGTCTCGTTGCGCCGCATTCCCTCGGGACTCGATACGCGCGTCGATGCCTTTCTCAAGAGCTTGCCCGACCCTGTTCCTGCGACATTCCGATTGGAGTTGGGGGCTGAGGGCATCTCGCTCAATGGTCGGTGTGTGGCGCCGCGCGGTCATTTTACGCCTTCGGCAAAGCGGCTTTGGAATTGCCTGCGCCCTCTCGACAGTCACCCCCCGGCACCGCTTCCGAGCGGTTGGACTCAGGCAGTAGAGCGGCACCAGGCGTATGCGAGGACTCAAACGCCGGTGGAGCAGGCCGTAGGGTATGCGCGGAATGGCGCGAATGCCGTGCGAGACGCAGGCAAACTCACACTCTCTCTAGCGCAAACATGGGTCTATGCGGGGGCGGGAGTTGTGTCCGATGCGGTGAAAGTACACAGCGCGGTGGGCGAGTTAGCGCGCGCAAAAGAGATTGGCGATCAGGTGGGCCTTTTCCGCGCGCGGACGCGGATTGCGGCAGGTACGTATGGGGTGGTTGCCTTTAGCTTCAGTTGGGCTATTGCGCGGATCTCGCGCGTGGCTTATGGGGCCTTTGGCGCGGTGGGCGTTGCGCTCTCGGCTCTGACGAACCTCTGGGAAGGGTGGCGCATGGGCCGCGCGCTCCAATTTCGCGCGGATCTCTACAACTGCCTGCAGGCGCCCCATCGCGCGCAGCCCGAGCAACTCGAAGAGGCGCTCCACTTTATTCGCGATCAGCTGGTCTTGACGCCACTTGAGCGCGTGGAGGTGGGAGACGATCCAGCCGCGCAGGCGAAATACCTGCAGGAGAAATGGGCCCACTTTGAGCGGCATGCGGGTGTTGAGGGCGACATGCAGGCCTTGGTCTCCCAGATCGATGGGCTCTTAAGCTCGCGCAAGGTCGCCGATATGCGCGCCTTTTGCCTTGCATTTTCGAAACAAAACTACGCGCACGTCGTGCGCCGCATGGCGATCGTCGTCTCCATTGCCCTAGGCCTTGTGGCGGCGGCTGTCTCCTTTGTGATGAGTGGAGGCCTTTCGATTCCGATCATGCTGGGCGTCTCAGCTGTGCTATCGGTGATTGTGAACTGGGATGTCTTAGTGGCGGGACTTGCCTCTGTGTGTTGGAAGATTCGGGGCAATCGCCTATAAGGGAGCCATGGCCCCTCCGTTTGCCGCCGCGCGCGCCGACTTTCTCGATCACCTCCGCTCCGAGCGGGGCCTCTCGCCCCACACCGTGGAAGCCTACGGCCGCGATCTCACTCTCCTCGGCAACGCGGGCTACGACTACACCCGCCTCACCCGCCGCGACCTGGAGCAATTTCTAGGCACACTCCAAGCTCAACAGTACGCTCCCTCCAGCATCTGCCGTACCCTGGTGGCGATCAAAGTGTTCTACCGCTTCCTCAAGAAGGAAGGCGTTTTGACTGAAGAGGTTGCGAGTGAATTTGAGTCGCCTAAAGTGTGGCAGCTCCTTCCCGAGGTGCTTTCGCAAGAACAGGTGGATCGCCTCTTGCAACAACCCCCCGTAGACGACCATTTAGGCGCGCGCGATAAGGCGATCCTCGAGCTCCTCTACGCCACCGGCCTCCGCGTTTCGGAGCTCTGCAGCCTCACCGTGACCTCAATCCACGAAGGGTTTGTCCGCGTGAAAGGCAAAGGGCGGAAAGAGCGGATCGTCCCCGTGGGGCGCAAGGCGATCGAAGCGGTCGACCACTACCTGCTCCACTACCGCAATAAAGTCGATTCAGACGCGCCTCTCTTCATCTCCCGTTCGGGCAAGCCTCTCGATCGAATCGCGGTCTGGCAGCGGATCAAGCACTACGTGCGCAAGGCGGGCATTCGCGGCACCATCTCGCCCCACACGCTGCGCCACTCCTTTGCGACACATCTTCTCGAGAACGGGGCGGACCTGCGCCTGATCCAAGAGATGCTGGGCCACGAAGAAATTGGCACCACCGACCGCTACACTCACGTTACCGGCAAGCGGCTGAAAGCAGCATTTAAACAGTTCCACCCAAGGCCGTAGATATTGCGCACTTCAATATCATTCTAATTGACTGGATGCTAACAGATTACAACCACAGAGAACACAGACTCGACTTTAGGATTTTTTTGCATAAAAAAAGGTAGATCAGCATCTTAGCTCCTCAAATTTGCTTTAAGACGGCAAACAACCCGAGGTAACCGATGCTAGATCTACCGCCAGAGATTTTATCCACGCTCTCCATCTTTTCTCCACTTTTTTCGCGACCTGTCTATAGAAATGCCCTTTTTCTCTTCTTGGGATTTGTCCTTTCCAAAGGCCGTCGTACTGTTGCCGATGTTCTTCGCAATTTGCACTTCTCTAACATCAAAAATTACTCAAAATTCCACTGGATTTTGAGTAAGGCAAAATGGTCTGCTCTAAAAGGATCGAAACTCCTTTTTGTCCACTTGCTTATGGCTTTTTCAATCAAGGAAATTACGATCGCTCTCGACTCCACTGTTGAGAGAAGAAAAGGACCAAAAATTCAGGGGTTGGGCCGGCAACGAGATGCCGCAAGATCATCGAAAAATAACAAGGTGCTTTGCATAGGAATCCAATGGCTTGTTTCTGCGATTATCCTCCAATTCCCCTTCACAACAACTCCTTGGGCTTTGCCATTTCTTTCAATTCTAATGCCGCCTAAATTGCCTTTGCGCTCCTCTAAAAATTCCAAAGATTTAAACAAAAAAACTAAGCACAAAAAAATGACAAGCTGGGCTCATCAGGTGGTTTGCCTTTTGCGGCGCTGGTCTGGGAAAAACAGAAAAATAACCGTCGTTGCAGACAGTGCTTTTGCTTGCTTTAAGATGCTGTACGTCTGCAAAAAACATCTCGTTACGCTTATCTCTCGATTAAGATTAGATGCGCGCTTGTATGAGTTTGTCCCAGAAAAAATCTCAGAAAAACGGGGTCGAAAACGAGTTGTTGGAAAAGTTTTGCCAAAACTTTCTGTTCTGGCAAAAGATGAGGCCAATCTTTGGAATAAGATGACGGCTAGATGGTATGGAGGAACAACCAAGGAAATCTACTATAAATCAGGGAAAAGCCTGTGGTATTACATAGGATTTCCCCCGGTAGAGATCCATTGGGTTCTAATAACAGATCCGTCTATGCAATCTCCCGTTGCTTTGTTCAGCACTGACTTGAATCAAACCCCGCAGGAAATAGTGGAGACATTTGTAAAGAGATGGGCTTTAGAGGTCACTTTTGAAGAAACTCGAAGACATCTTGGAATGGAAACCCAGAGACAATGGTCAGACAAAGCGATAGCGAGAACAACCCCTGTGGTTTTAGCTGCTTTTTCGATAGTCACGGTAATGGGACTAAAATTGGCAGAGTCAAGGGCAGAGAAAATCCAGCCTCAGAAAACATCTTGGTATAAGAAAGAGCACATAACTTTCTCTGATGTACACGCCTATGTAAAAATGCCTCTTTTGAGGTGGCGGTTAATATCTCTGGTCGGTCAAAAAACCGAGTTGAAGAAAAAAGATTGGGAAGAATTCCTGCAACACCTAGTTGCCGCTTAACGAGGAGGTCAAAAAAATCCTAAAGTCGAGACAGAGGACACAGAGAAAGAAAAAATCACGTTTCTCGATGAGAGCCTGTTTAGTCTCTCTGTGTCCTCTGTGCTCTCTGTGGTTGTAATTCATTGATCGCCGATAAGTTGCATACAAAACCGAATTGCGCAACAAAGCCTTGCGGAGAAGGTTTTCGCTCCATCTAATATCCGAGGTCCATATCTTGGGCCAGTTTGATGAGTTGATCGCGCGCCTTGCGCGATTTATCTTGCGATTTTCCCTGATACTTGAGAATTTCTTCAAATAAAATTCTACGATGCCGGCCCACTTTACGGAAAGGGATCTTGCCTAGTTCGAGCAGTTGAATCAAATAGGGTCTGGAGACGTTGAGTAACTGGGCCGCCTCTTGCGTTGTGAGTTCAGCGTGAATCGGGACTAGTGTGATCGCATTGCCTTCTGCGATTTCGGCAAGTGCGCGAAAGAGAAACTTCAGGAAAGAGGCGGGGAGTGAAAACTGAATGCTTTTTTTCGATTGGGCTGATTTGAGGGAGACTTGAATATCTCCCCGGAGAGATCGAGTGAAGAGGGGGCGCAATGCAGACGAGGCAGTTCGTGCTAAGGCAATTTCACGAGTTTTAGGCAGGATAGGGGGCGATTTTTTGGGAATAGTAGCCATAAAGCCTCTCCGAGTTTATACCGCTCTTAGCTGAAAAGTAGCCTTTTGGGCTAAGAGCGGTATGATTCTGAATATCCGAAATATTCGAAATATTCGCAACAAAAAATGCGGTTATGAGAAGGAACGCCCCGCAGGGGCGAACTCTGCATTCTGCACTTTGCACTCTGCACTTACCTCACCCGCTCTCTCATTCTCTCGAACACGAGGTACAAGACGGGGGTGAGGAGCAGGGTGAGCGCTTGGGAGAAGAGGAGGCCGCCGACAACGGCAAGGCCGAGCCCTTGGCGGTTTGCGGCCATGGAGCCGCCGATTCCGAGGGCGATCGGGACTGAGCCCATCATGGCGGCAACGGTGGTCATGAGGATGGGGCGGAAACGGTGCTTGCAGGCGGAGAGGATGGCCTCCTGGGGGCTTTTCCCTGTGAGACGCTCCGCATTGGCAAAGTCGACGAGCAGGATTCCGTTTTTGAGGACGATGCCGATGAGGAGGATGAGCCCGACAAACGAGTAGAGGGAAAGGGTCTCGCGGAAGAGGAAGAGGGTGAGGAGCCCCCCGACAAGGGTGGGGGGCAGCGAGCTCATCACGGTGAGCGGGTGGATGAAGTTCTCATAGAGGATGCCGAGGATGACGTAGATGACGAAAAGCGAGAGGGGAAAGAGGTAGAGGAGGCTTTGGAAAGAGGCGCGGAAAATCTCGGTGGTCCCTTGCACTTGGCCCCGGATTTGGGGCGGGAGGATGGAGTGGGAGAGATGTTGGAGTTCGGTGAGGGTTTGGCCGAGAGAGGTGCCGGGCGGTGTGTTAAAGGAGAGGGTGACGCTGGGGAGGCCGTTGAGGTGGTTGATGGTGAGGGGACCGGCGTTTTGGGTGGGGGTGAGCACTTCGGCTAGCGGCACGAGGGTGTTGTCGGAGGCGCGGACGAAGAGGGAGGGGAGGACGGTGGGGTCGCGGTAAAAGGCGGGGAGCGTTTCGATTAGGACTTGGTATTGGTTGATGTCGGCGTTGATGTTGGAGATCTTGTTGTCGGAATAGGCGTAGTTGAAGACGTTTTCGATCGAGTGGGCGGTGACGTTGAAGTTGCCGGCTCGCTCGCGGTCGAGGGTCAGGCTCCACTGCGGCTGGTGGTTGCGCAGGTCGGTGGAGGGTTGGTCGAAGTGGGGATTTTGCCGCATGGAGGCGAGGAGTTTTGTGGAGGCGTCGTAGAGCGCGGCGCGGTTGAGGCCGGTGAGGATGTATTGGTAGAGGTTTTGCTGCTGGATGCCGATGTTGAGGTTGATGAGGGGGAGGGGGAAGAGGTAGGTACTCATCCCGATGATCGATTGGCTCTTTTGGGAAAGGTCGGCGATGACGCGGTTCATAGCGGGGCGCTCGCCGTAGGGGAGCATCCGGACGAAGAGGAAGCCCTCGTTGGGGTTGGTGTAGGAGGAGACGGAGAGGATGGTTTCGACGCTGGGGTCGTGGCGGTAGAGCTCGGTGAGCTCGTGATGGTAGTCGCGCATGAGGAAGGGCGAGGTGCCGTCGCGCGCGAGGGTGAAGCCCTGGATAAAGCCTACGTCGTCGGGCGGGAGGAAGTCGGAGGGGAGGAGGCGGAAGAGGAGGGCCGAGAGGACGACGC
>CAYGOG010000038.1:0-635 GCA_964351415.1 uncultured bacterium
ATTACAATCTGATCGTCGACTACCACGGGGCGCTTTACGATATTGTGCATGCCGAGGATGCCGCTTTGGGGCGGATTGAGGATGGGCGTCGAGAGAAGCGAGCCAAAAACGCCGCCGTTGGTGATGGTGAAGGTGCCGCCCTGCAGCGCATCGACGGTGAGCTTGCCGCCCCGCGCCTGCTCGGCATACTCTTTCAACTTTTTCTCGATGTCGGCATAGGTGCAGGCGTCGGCATTGCGGATCACGGGGACAAAGAGCCCCTTGTCGGTGCTCACGGCGACCCCCACATGACACGCATTGTGATAGACAATCTCGTCGCCCTCGATCCAGCCATTGATCGCGGGATACTGCTGCAGCGCAGCGACGGCGGCCTTTACGAAAAACGACATAAATCCCAGGCGCACGCCGTGTTTTTTCTCAAACGCCTCGCGCTCGCGCTCGCGGACCGAGATGACGGTGCTCATGTCCACCTCGTTGAATGTGGTGAGCATGGCAGTTTGGTTTTTCACCTCGACAAGCTTCTGCGCAATGACGCGGCGGAGCTTTGTCATCTTGACGCGGGTCTCGCCCCCCACACGTACCGCCGGCGGGGCGGCAGGCGCGCTTGGCTCTTCTGCAAGCGCGCGATCGACCGA
>CAYGOG010000038.1:645-8226 GCA_964351415.1 uncultured bacterium
AGCACGTCGCGCACGAGCGCGTGCTGTTCGAGCGGATCACGGAGCGGCTCATCAGCGGCCGCCTCGAGAGCCAGCGGCTGCTCGAGCCGATGCTGGTGGAACTGGCGCCGGCGGGGCGGCAGGCGCGCTTGGCTCTTCTGCAAGCGCGCGATCGACCGAGATGCGCGCTGGAGGCAATGTTTTCGGCGCTTCCTTGGGTGCGACGGGAGCGGGTAGAGAGGGCGCTGCCACATCGGAGTCGATGGTGCCGATCACTTGGCCCACCTTGACGACATCGCCGCTTTTGACCGTCAGCGCCACTTTGCCTGCGGCGGGCGCGTTGACCGGCTGATTTACCTTGTCCGTCTCAAGCTCTAAAATCTCCTCATCTTGTCGCACCACCGTGCCGCTCGGTTTGAGGATTTGGCCGATCGTCGCCTCGACAACCGATTCGCCGACAGGGGGGACTTTGATTTCGACTTTCATTGGAGGGCCTCAGAGAGAAATGCGGCGAGTTCTTGTTTGTGGCGCGGCGGCGATCCGGTTGCCGTGAGCGCGGACGGCGCGCGGCCGATGTAGCGCAGCTGTTTGGGGAACAGCTGTGCGATGTATGTCCATGCGCCCATATTTTGCGGCTCCTCTTGCACCCAACACAATTCCGCTTGAGGATACCGCTTCAGGGTGTTTTCGACGAGGTCGTGCGGGAACGGATGCAGCTGTTCCAGTCGCACGAGGGCGATGTCGTTATTTTTACGCGCTGCGAGGAGGTCGTAATACACTTTGCCGCTGCAGAACAGCACCCTCTTTGCAGCTGTGCAGGGATCGTCAATCAAAGGCTGAAAGGCGCCGGTTGCAAACTCGCTCCACTTACTTACACAAGCGGGCAAGCGGAGCAGGCTTTTCGGCGTGAACACGATCAGCGGCTTGGGCACTTTGCGCCGCAACAGGTGAAAAAGCTGTGCGGGCGTAGTGGGATTGGCCACTTGGATATTGCCATCGACGGCCAGTTGCAGCCACCGCTCGATCCGCGCAGAGGAGTGCTCGGGCCCCTGCCCCTCATACCCATGCGGCAACAAGAGAGTGAGGCTGCTTGTGATTTTCCACTTCCGCTCGGCTGTCGCAATGAATTGATCAAACACCACCTGCGCGCCGTTGGCAAAGTCGCCAAACTGCGCCTCCCACAAGACAAGTGCCTGGGGATCTCCCTGTGTGTAGCCATACTCAAATCCGAGTACTGCGTATTCGGAGAGCGGCGAGTTGTACGCTTCAAATGCGCCGAATTGCGCGAGCGGAAAATAGGGTTTTGCATTTTCGACATCGACCCACATCGCATGGCGGTGGCTAAACGTGCCGCGCCGCACATCTTGCCCCGAGAGGCGAATCGCCTTTCCCTCTGTGAGCAGCGTGGCAAAGCCAAGCCACTCCCCCATCGACCAGTCCAACGTGTCCCCTTTCACCCGCTCTTGCACCCATTTTTGCAACTTCGGATGGAGGTGAAAATCGGCGGGCACTGTGGCAAACCGGGCCGCAATCTCGCGCAGCTTAACTTCGGGGACAGCTGTTGCAGCAACAGCAAAAGAGGTAGCGGCTCCGCTCTCAGCCGCCGAGGGCGCCACCATTTGCACCTCTTTTTGTTCGGCGGCCAATTTATCTTTCAGCTGCTGCTCCACCGTCTCGACGAGTTTTCGCTCCAACAACCCCTTTGCGAGCAATACCTCTTCATACATCGCGCGCGGCGATTTCCGCTCGCGGATCATCTTGTATTCCAGCGGCTGTGTGAACGACGGCTCGTCCCCCTCATTGTGGCCATACTTGCGGTAGCAGTTGAGATCGATGAAGACATCGCACCCAAATTTCTGCCGCAGCTGCATCGCGAGACGCGCCACATAGGCGGCCGCGTCCGGATCTTCGCCGCTCACGTGAAACACCGGCGCGCCGAATGCCTTGGCGATGTCGGTGCAATAGCGCGTGGAGCGCCCCTCTTCGGGCGTCGTCGTAAAGCCGATCTGGTTGTTGACCACGATGTGCACCGTGCCGCCGGTTGTGTAGCCGGGCAAGCGGCAAAATTGGAGCGACTCGTACACCACGCCCTGTCCTGCGAGCGACGCGTCGCCGTGAATGAGCACCGGCACCGTCGTCGCGCAGGTCTTTTTCAGCCGCTGCATCGCATGCGTCCGCCCCAGCACCACCGGATCGACCGCCTCCAAGTGCGATGGATTGGGCGCCAAGTAGAGTTTGACCTTTCCCCCCTCGCTCTCAAAGCCCAAATGGTACTTCACATCGTCAAAGCCGGAGCCGGTCAGCGTGTCATACCCTTCGGTAAACTCGCTGAACACCGCTTTGTACGGTTTCCCCAGGACATTCACCAGCACATTGAGCCGCCCGCGGTGCGCCATCCCCAGCACCATCTCGTCCACCCCCGCCGTACCCGCCTCTTCGATCAAACTCGACAGCAGCGGAATCAGCGCCTCGCCCCCCTCGAGGGAAAACCGCTTTTGCCCGACGAACTTCGTATTGAGAAAGTTTTCAAAAGACTCGGCCTTCACCAACTGCTCTAAAATCCGATGCCGCTCCTCAATTGTGGGCTCAATGACCAATTGCGGCTCAATCTGCGCCTGCAAAAACCGCTCGATCTCGCGATTGCCCACTTCCATGTATTCAAAGCCGACCCGCCCGCAATAAACGGCCCTCAGCGCATCCAAAATCTCCCGCAAGGGCGCCTCGGCCTTCCCGCAAAAGCCCAACGTCGGAAATAGTTGTTCCATCTCCTCGGGCGCAAAGCGGAGCACATCCATCTCCAACTCAGGGGCCTTCCGCTCCTTTGTCTCAATGGGATTAAACGTCGCCAGTAAGTGGCCAAACCGCCGGAACAGCTGAATCAGCCGATAAATCCGCATCGGCGAGCGGTCGACACCCCCCACTTCTCCCCTCGCGGTGTACAAATACTCCGCAAAGTCAATCCCCTCAAAAAAGTGGCGCCACGACACCTCTACAGAGGTCGGATCTTTCTGGAAGTCAGCGTATAATGACTCAATTAGCGGCAAATTGCCGAGCTGCGCCTGATCGGGCAAAGGGCGGTCCATGGTTTCCACATATCACTCAATCCGTATTCAGTGCCATACTTGCTGTATGACCCTGCCTCCTACCCAACTTGAGTGGGTACGCCTGCACATCCGCGCCCTCTTCGACGTCGAGATCGATACCGTCCCCATCGCATACAGCGCGAAAGGGCTTCGTCCGTGGGAAGGGGCCGTCACCTGGATTGAAAATGGGAAGGCCCGCATCCAGCTCCATCCGCGCCTTGAAAAGGGCTCCCTCTTTTTTGGTTTTTACAGCCGCGATGAGATCCTGGCACATGAGCTCGTCCATGCCCTGCGGGCCCACCTCAACTCCCCTCGCTATGAAGAGCATTTGGCCTACTGGACCTCGCCCTACGCATGGCGCAGGTTATTGGGTCCCCTTTTTGAGCGGTCTTGGGAGGCACCCGTGCTCATCGGCGCCTTTCTCTTCCCCCCCTTGGGGGCCCTTGCGCTGATGATCCTCTCAGCCCGCCTCATCTACCGACAGCGGCGCCTGGCCCGGGCCTATCGGCGATTGGGTGGGGGTGCAGCCGCCCGCAAGCAGCTGTTATTCTCGAGCGACACCGAGATCGATTCTCTATTGAAATAATGCCTTCAGAACGGTCGCAAGGGGGATATTGCGAGAGAGGGCATCGCGCGCACTTGCGGCGCGCTGCAGCGCTGTGTGCAGCGGCAAGGGCTCGTGGAGGGCAGCTCCCTCGTGTGGATAGAGCAGGGGCGCCTGGTGGCGACGCGCCTCTTGGTCGCGGTGCCAGCCGAGGTATGCGGTGAGCAGGTCCTCGGTATAGGTTTTAGAAGGGAGCCCCTCCTCGGGCTCCGCGGCAGCGATCGATTCCAGCGAGGCATAGAGATGCGGGAGGGGGGGCCGTTCCCGCAGGAGGGCAAAGAGCGCTTGGTGCTGTTCCGAATGGACCGATCCGACCCCTTCCAACCGCATTTGAGAACACCGCGAAAGTAAAGTGGGCAAAAGCTCATCGGGGCGGTGGGAGAGGAGGATAAAGTAACTCGATGCCACCGGTTCTTCAAGGGTTTTGAGAAGGGCATTGGCCGACGGAAGGCCCATCCGCTCTGCATCGCAAAGCAGAAAAACTTTGGCCAATCCTTCATAGGGAGCTGTGTGAGAGGCCTCGATCGCCTCCCGCAGCGATTCAATGGCATGCAGCCCCGTCTTGCCCTCGGGCACGAGCACCCTTAAATCCACCGACGGGGTCCGCCCCACGAGCTCCGCAGCAAGCGCCTCCGCAAAGGGAAGCAGTGGCGATGAGGCTGGCCCATGCAAAAGAAGCGTGCGCGGCACAGTGCGCGTCTGCAGCGCATGAGCTAACCATGTTTTGACGTGCAGATTTCCTGGAAGGTCGGCGAGCATACAGTCGATTGTTTCAAATTTACCCATTTAGGTGTGCGCTAAAATACAACCTTGCTCTACAATCTCCTTCGCATGAAATGGATTCTGTGCTTCCTTTCCCTCTTTACTTTCCCCCTTGCTGCCGATATGCCTAAAACCGCCATCTTGGGCGCTATGCCCCAAGAAATTGCCCTCATCCGCGACCAACTCCGCAACCCCATTGAACACCACCTGGGGCAACTCACCTTTTGGGAAGGAACCCTCCACGGCCATCCGGTCGTCCTCGCGCTCTCCGGCATCGGCAAAGTAGCCGCCGCCACCACCACTACGCTCCTCTTACACAGATTTCACTGCGATCGGCTCCTCTTCACCGGCGTCGCCGGCTCAGCTGACCCCACTCTCGCCATCGGCGACATCGTCATCTCCTCCCATCTCGTGCAGCACGACTACGACGCCTCTCCGATCCTCTTGCCCCTGCATGTCGACCGGATGACAAGCGACCTCCTCCCCGCGCACGTCCATTGGGGCCACACCGCGCTTGCCGCTGCGAACGCCTGCCTCGCGCGGGGCGTGGTCCAAGCCGATGTCCTGGCCCCCTTTGGCATTACCGCACCCAAAGCAGTCCTCGGCATCATCGCCTCAGGCGACCAATTCATCCACAGCGCCGACCACCTCTCCGCTATCCGCACCCGTGTCCTCAACGGCTCCGCCCGCTCTCTTGCCTGCGTCGAAATGGAGGGGGCTGCCGTCGCCCAAGTGTGCCACCTCTTCGACGTCCCCTTCCTCGTGATCCGCACGATCTCCGACCAAGCCGACAGCAACGCGCACATCGACTTCATCCCCTTTGTCGACTCCGTGGCGAGCCGCTACAGCGCCGCCCTCGTCGAAGCGCTCCTAATCCCACAATTATAGGACAGGTTGAGGCGGTAGCGGGTATGGCGAAGCTCCCCCGATTTGATGAGGGCTCCTTTTGCAACAAGATCCGTTAGATCGCGCGTCGCGGTCGCCCGCGTAGTCTTTGTAATGGCAATGTAATTCTCAGCGCTGAGCCCCCCCTTAAAACCATGAGGCCCTTCAGCAAACATGCGCAGGAGCACTTTTGTCTGGCGCTCATTCATCTGCCCCGCAAGCACATGTAAGAGTTTTGATTTCTCAATCAAAAAGTAAAGCAAAGACATCGATTCTTCATGCGCTTGCAAGATGGCGGAGCTGAAGAATTCCACCCAGCGCTGCACTTGAAGTGTTCGGTTGCACTCTTCGAGCCCTGCGTAATACTCTTTCTTCCGCTTTTCTAACATCTTCGAAACGGCGATCAAAACCGGTCGTCCCACGCCTTGGGATAAGACCTTTTCAACGAGTATCCGGCCGATTCTCCCATTGCCGTCTTCAAAGGGATGGATACTCTCAAAATAGACATGGGCAATAGCAGCTCTTCCCAAGATTGATCCAGACTTGCTCGTCGTATTGAACCACCGGATAAAGGCGGTCATTTCCCGATGCACATTTATTGAAGGAGGGGCTTCAAAAAAAACTCTCGGCGAATCGTATCGATTGGAGACAATTTGCATCGGTTCTGGATGGGTGCGGTACTTCCCGCAATCGGCCAGACCTGACGCTCCGTCAAACAACAGGGCATGCCATTGCCAGAGCATGTCATGGGTGAGCGGTTGATGATATGTGTCGTAGACATGGCAAAGGAGTTTTGCCATGCCAGATTCTTTATCTGAGCCCCGCTTTGTTGCAGTCTGCAATCCGAAGTGCTGTTTGATCGACGATTGCAAGCTTTCCCGATCTAAGATTTCCCCCTCTATTCGAGAGCTCTCTAGACCTTCCAAACTCAAAATTTCCACAATAAAACGATGGTATTCTTGCGTCTCAATCGCCTTGAGATACGCAAACGAACTCCCTGCCCCCAGTAAAAACTGCTTATCTAGGTGGGCAATTCTCTCGGGGTCAAAGTAAAAATGGGGCCAGTCGGATAATTCCCAGTTCCAGGACATGAGTTATAGACCTTTCTCCTATAACTCACAATTATACATAAAAATGAGTTATAGAACAAGGTCCTATTGCCCGCAAATCTTATAAATAATTCATTATCAGCTGGTTATGCAATGGCTCTGTGGAGGGCATGGCCCAGGGCGGCAATCCGCTCGCGCAGCCAGGTCGCTACGGGGCGGGGGGTGTGAATGCCCGTGTTCTCGTCGGTGTGGAAGAGGCCGAAGCGCACTTGGAACTTCTTATGCCACTCGATATTATCGTTAAGAGTCCATACGAAGAGTTTGGGGATATTGATCCCCTCCCGGATTGCGCGGTTCGCCACTTGAAAGATGCGGCGCATAAATTGGGTGCGCGCTTCGGGGTGTTTTGCGTCATCGACGCAAGTCCCAATTTCGGTGATATAGACGGGTTTCCCATCCGTTGCCTCATGCGCCTCTTGCAGCGCGCTGCCCAGGTCTTCAGGTCCCAGTCGGAACTGGTATTGGGAGATCACCTCGCCCTCGCGGCGGGTGACTGAGCCGAATTTAGGGGGCAAGAAGGAGACAAGCGGGTCGGAATAGAACTGCACGCCGAGAAAGTCGAGTGGCGGGCGCTCGAGTTGGACCGAGTGGTTGGCGATGAAGGGAATCTTGATTGTAAAATTGCCGGTCTTTAAGCACTTCATAAATGCCGTGTTGGTCAGATCGGTAAAGTAGCGGGCAAAGAGCCGCTCCGGCGCAAACCACCGATTCTTCGAACGGAATCGGAGAATATCGTGTGTAATCCCAATCTGACTGCGGGGCGAGATGCTCTTGAGCTCATGGTAGACTTGGGTGTGGGCCGAGATCAGATTTTCGAGGAGCACCGCCGCTTTATCAAAGTTGATCGTCGCATAGGCGGGGACGTAGCGGTGTGTCACGCGATACACAAGTCTACAGAATCGGACAAAGTGTTGGATATTCTCCGCTTTGCTAAATCCACCCTTTGCAGAAAACCACTGCGGCTCCACAAAGTGGTGCAGCGTCACAAACGGGGTGATCCCATTTTGATTCAATAGTTCGAGAAAGCGGCGGTACTGATTTAAAGCGTCTTCTTCGAAGGCCCCTTCTGTCGGCTCGATGCGGCTCCAGTCGATGGAGAAGCGGTATACCGCTATTAGTTGAAAAGTAGCCTTTTGGGCGGCGCCAAAACCTCGGGGTT
>CAYGOG010000039.1:0-8188 GCA_964351415.1 uncultured bacterium
CTCTACGATCCCACCCGCGCGCGCGAAGAGCTCCGCGCCTCCCACTACGACACCACAAAACCGCTCCGCCTCACCACCTCGCCCACCAACCTCGACCGAAAGCTCGCCGAAACGCTGCAACAACAGTGGCGCGAAACGCTCGGCCTCACCGTCCTCCTCGAGACGTGTGAAACCAAGCGATTCAAAGCGCGCCTCCTCGAGCGCGATTACGACCTCGCCCTCTCCTACTGGATCGCGCAAATCCACGACCCGCTCAACATCCTCGAGCGGTTCAAAGAACCCGCCAACCCGAAAAACTACGCCAGCTGGGACGATCTCCCCTACCGCACCCACATCGAAACCGCCCTCACAGCCCCCAACCTCGCCCTCCGCAATGCATCGCTCATCGAAGCAGAGTCTCGCCTCCTCGACCAAATGCCCCTGACACCGCTCTACCACTGGGTCGCCTACAGCTTAAAAGGGCCCCGCCTCCACCATCTCCCCACCACCGAAGCCGGCACCCCCCTCTTCGCCTTCGCCCAATTAAAGGATTAGAGAACACAGGATGGGCAGGATACGGCTCCCCTAACGGGGAGCCGGCAGGATAGCCGAGAACAACTCGATCGGACCCTTTTCCCGAGACAGTCCCCCGCGAATGTATACAAAAATTTTGGCTAAAATACACAGATCCGCTTAAACTTTTGCTTCTTCATAAAGGAGGTGTGTATGGTTTCTGCTGTAGGGAGTCGAACTGGTGCGTCATCTTTAGTGTCTGGTGGCGGTGCTGCCGATCCTGGCCTAGCTGCAAGGGAAGCAATTGTTGCCGTGGCGACGGGTGCTGGGGGACCTCGCACACCACTTGGCGTGACGCACTTAGTATCTGGTGGCAGTATAGCAGATCCTGGCTCATCCGGAGCTGAAGAACTAGCTTCTTGGCACTTTGTCTCTCAACAAGAGCTGGGCTCTCCTGTGGGTCTGTTTTTTGCTCTCTACAATAAGGTTGGTGCTGAAGGTATTGCTTCTTTTGGGGTACCCTTTGTCACACACACTCCCCCGCCATCTAGAATGGACTGCGTGCGTGTAGGGCTATCTGCCCTCTACCAATCCACCACACGACGCCGCCCTCCAAAGTTATCTGCCTTGACCCTCAAGGAACTCAGCCGTATGCAAAGCTCTATCGATGATTCTAATTTCGTCGATTTAGGGAAAATCTGGAATCGAGGGTGTTGCTGCATCGTTACAGCCGGCCGGGTTCGGAAGTGGTTGTCTCTGTACCCGGATGAGATACGAGATCGTTTTAAGGATGCCGACTTTCGCACAAGAGTCTTAAGCTCTTGTTCTCTTCTCCCCCTCCCCTTTTATCAAATACTCGATATAGAGCAACAGCAGTCTCTGATGCGGCAAGCGTTTTTGCTCCCGTCTATAAATCCCTATTTCTTGTTGCAACTCTGCCTTCTTTTCCCAAAGCGTCTGCAACCAGAGGACGCAGTCACCTGCTTTGAAAGGCTTTGCTCGAATCCGATAGCCGATCGACGCTGGCAAACTCTATACGGAAAGGCGCTTATAGATAACCATGAATCTGCTCTCTCAGAAGCTCAGTGGTCAAGAGTAGGAACGGCTGCCATCAGCTGTACTGTGCGCCGACCTTACAGGTCAGACGCAGCATACATATATATAACGAGAATCTCCTACAGAGTCTACAGAGAAGAGGTACTTGCGCTACACCCAGTATGGTTTCCGCTCATTCCATTCCTAAAAGCTTCCGAAAATCACTACCGCTCGTGCTTAAAAGAATTAATCGCAACAGCTATCGATAGTATTCGTGAGCGTGTCAAGTCGTTAACAGTCTTGAGAGAGGTTTTTGAATGGCTGACTACCAATCTCGACCTCATTCCCGAAACATCTTTGTCTGCATTGCTCAAACGTCTAGTACGAATAGCAAGATATGTCCCAAAGCCTCTGCTTTCTCTACTCAGCGTTGAGGCAAAAATGCCTGTCGTCTCACTCGAATCAGCTTTAGAAGATTTGGACACGCACGCCCCAACTTCTGTACTAGAGGCGTTTACTCGACTGGAGCGAGTATCTTCTAGGAGTTTTGCAAAGTTTATCTTTCGGGTAGAAACTCTTGATCCTCGGTTGGAAACTATTGATCCTGCGGCAAACTTCGAGCGCACATTTTCCATTATGGGATCACGCGTTGACCTAGATTTCTTAGAAGAACTCAGAGCTGCGCATAGAGCAGAAGCAGCTGCACGTCAAGAAGCGGAGCGCAGACAACTAGAAGCGGCGAATGCTGAAAGAGAGAGAGAGAAATACGACGAAGCGATGAAGTCGTATTGGTATTGACCTGACCCCCTAACGTCATGTGGGGATCGGACGGGACAAAGATCCTCACTCAGGATAACGGATGGGTATTGGTATTTTCCGTTGAAGAGCATTGGAATGGTGAGTGTCTAGGGTGGCATGTGTGCAAGAACGGAGATCGATTTGCTGCTTTTGAACCGATTATGCAAGGGGTGAAAAAAGCCTATGGCACAGGGTCGAAGGGGGAGGCAAAAGGGCTCAAACTCTGTATTGCCACCAATTTTGTGTCCAGAAAATTGATGGCAGTACACAAGAAGAAAGAACATGACACATTATAGATCTTATCATGAGACCTTGATCGAAGATCTTCAAGATCGCGATGAGGCAACTGCGTATCTAAATGCGGCTTGGATGGAAAGTCTAAAAGGCGATCCTGAATCACAAGAACTGTTCATGCTCGCTCTTCGCAATGTCGCCGAGGCACAAAGAAAGCTGTAATCCAGCAAGCGCTTGCACAAGGGGGCAGCGGGGGGCAAAGCCTCCCGACTGCGAGCACTGCGCAGCAAAGAGGGACGCGTAGCGGCCCTCTGCGGAGCAGCCCGCGGGTTTTTATGGCAAAGCAAAATCGTCCCCGCACGAGTGGGGGTGCTGTGTTGCACACAGCCCCCCCGAAGAAGGGGCGATTTGGCGCAGCCAGAAAAAGCCTTTGCAGGGGCAGCGGGGGACGCGGTCCCCGACTGCCTAGGGAAACCCTTTCTTTTTTCTCTCTCTACAATCACTCAGATTTTTATTTTATAGGTGAAAAATAAATTGAACTGCGCGTACTGTGTCTGGCCACTAAAGCATGAGTGCGCAACAGGTAGACCCCTCAGTTGACTCCGCCGTGCGGATTGTACCGCTCTTCCCCCTGCCGGCGGCATTGGGTCCGCCTCTGATCGCCCTAGTGGAGGCCGCTCTTGAGGAGATGTTGCCCGATGGCCCGATGGGGCTGAACCTGCCGCTCGCCCGCTATGAGGTGGTGGAGGGAACCCCTCATCTGCTGACGTTGCGCTTGCTCTGCTCCCATGAGCACGCCCACGCCGCGAATCGGTTTGCGGCAGAGTGGATGAACCTGCCCGGCGGCGGCCTTTTTTTAAGCTTTGCCTTTGAGGCGGCGCCGGAACAAAAGTACTACTTCCTGCAGGACTGCATCGCCGTCGAGTCGGCCGAAGAGGTCGCGATGATCCGACGGCAGATCGATTCCTTTACCGAAATCCCCGAGGATCGGGAGATCGCCTCGCCCTTGTTTATGCCGCGCAATGAAGAGGAGCAGATGCGCAACTTGCTCGCGCTGAGCGGCCAGATCCGGTTTGTGCGCGACTTACCCCAGGCGATCATTCAATACGATTCGCAGCGGCGGACAGAGTTGGCCTTTACAGTGTTGCTGGTCCGGTTGCTGCGGACGTCGGGACCCTCCTTGCGCGAGATGGTGGCCATTTTGCCGCTCCGCCACATCGTCGAAGAGGTGCGCAAGTTGGGCACGCTAAAAGGAAAGTATCCCAAAGAGGCGGCCACGGTGCGGGTCTATGTGGAGAAGGAGCCGTACTTGAGGGCCGACGGCCGCATCGACTTGCCCCGCGCGCGCCATGCGGTGGTGGAGGCGCTGCAGTCGATCTTGGGCAAGTTCCGCGACTTTAACGGCGGTTTGTTGGAAAAACAGCAAGAGGCAATCGCCGCGCTCAAGCGGCTGCTCAGACCTGCGACGCCCCAACAGGTGCTGGAAGTGGAGAACTTCTTCTACTCGATTCGACCCGGCTTGATGCGCACGGTGTTGACGCCCGAGGTGCTCGCCGCTCTGTACCGCTTTGGCGAGACGGCGCCGTGCCCCTCATATCAGTGGGAAGATGAGGCGCTGTTTGCCCATCTCCCCCCACAACAAACGCTGCCGCCCGAGGCGACAACCGCGCAGAGGGGCAAAAAGGTGCTCCTCTACCTGCGGCCCCCCTCAATGGACAGTGAAGGAGCGCGTCACGTCATTGAACTCGCCGCTCACCTGGCGCCCTCGCTCGTCCACGAGCTGTAAGCGAAGGGTGTGTTTCCCTTTGCCGAGGCCGTAGATGTAATAGGGCTCCCATGTGGAGATCATCCGCTCGGTCGATTTGTCGAGGGTAGCTTTCACTTGGTAGCCGTCGGACGAGAGGGTGACGTTCGTGATGAAGAAGTCGAGCAAGACCGGCTTCTGCGCAGTCAGATAGAGCAGATCGCTCGGCTCATTGTAGGTGAGGTAGGGGGCCTTTAAGTCGATGTTGGGATTTTCAATTCTCTGACCCACGTAAAAGGTCTGCACGGCAAACATCTTTTCCCCTTTAAGGCTCTCGCCATAGGAGCGGGCCGGAAAGACGCGGATCACGTGCTCGCCGCGCGATAAACTGTAGGGCAGCTCGAACTTGTAGGAGGAATCGTAGTAGAAACCGTCTTTATAAAACGGGTCGAGCGGAGGGCCGTTGACCGCGATATAGGGGCGGTTGTCGATCACGATGTGCATCGTCTGCCCCAGCTCGCTCACGGCAATCTCATCTTGCCGGTCGAACTGCGATCCCATCCCGAGCGGATAGCCATTCACCTGTAACTGGATCCAAACGGGGTTGGAGGCGATGACCTCCCCCTCTTTGGGAACGGAGATCCCCATGTACATCCCCTCCGATTGAGGGGTCCCCTTCACCGGCACAAATCGGATCTCGCCCCCCTCAATTTGAGCGGCGGTTTTCGCTTGGGACATCCCGAGCGATAGTAGTGCAATTGCGAGTCCCCAAAACAGTGTCGGTCTCATCCAGGTCACCTCATCCCTGTTCTTATCCTCTCCCCATAAAAAAGACAAGTTGCGATGATCAAGTTATGTTCTTGCTAGCCCAATATCAGTACAATCCGCCCGCGCCTCCCTTTGCGCTCGAGCAGTACACCACGACGCTCCCCTCACCGCCGTCGGCCTTGACGCGCGTCGAGGTGGCTGTGTACGACGATCCCAAAACGGGCGGCGTGCCGGTGGTCTCGGTTGTGTTTGACCACATACAAATTCCTTTAAAACCGCGCGATGTGCACAAGTACCGGGGCAGCGCGAGCTACCAGCTCAAACCGGGCACATATGAATTAGACTGGACGGTGCAGCGCGATCCCTTTGCATGGCCGCGGACGGTCCCCCATACGCAGACGTTTCAGATTCAGCCGGGCGAGCTCACCGTGCACATCACGGTCGAAGGCGATCACGCCTCGATGGATTGACCCTTGAGGAAGCGGGAAACGGTGCGGCTCACGTAAGGAGAGTAGAGCAGCGACGCATGCCCTAAATTGTCGATCACATGTTTTTGACCGGGCGAGCTGCGGGGCACCGACGAGCGGTAGGGGATCACAAACTGGTCGGTTTTCGTCCCGATATGGAGGAGTCCAATGCCCTTGAGGTCTTGGAGCGCTTCGCCCATCTTTTTGATAAACGGGGAGCCATGTCGCATCTCGCGCCCGTTTTTCCCAGGCGCAATCCACGCGAGGTGGGTCCCTTCGAGCGGCGAACCGAGTGTAATGACGTGGGTGACGCGACCAGGAAGCGCCAGCCTAGCTGCATACCAGGTGGAGACGAGCCCCCCCATCGAGTGGCCCACAAGCGCGATCTCCCGACTGCCGGTGATCCGCTCGATCTCGCGCACTTTCTTGGCGACAGTCTCGGCATGCTCTTCAATCGAGGCGAGCGGCTGGCCCAAGTTCAGGGTAAAGATAGGGCCGTGCCCCTCATCGCGGAGGCGGCGGCGCATCAGCGACCAGTTGGGCGCGTCTTGCAAGTACCCGTGGACGAGGAGGATAGGGCGCCCATCGGCGCGACCCATGGGGCGGCACCGCATCATCCGGAACGGGTGTCCGAGGAAGCACATCAGCCAAGCGGGAACTTCAAACGTCATCGCATGGATCCAGTTAATCAGAGGATACGAAACGCGACTCTGGATCAATCGGATGGACGGGAACCAAGCAAAGGCGAGAAATAACATCCACATACAATTTGAATTATATGCAATTAATGGGATTGATTCAATGTGGTTACGAAAAGATTTTGCGGGTGAGTCGCAAGTGACTGAATGAAGGCGTTTACCGCGCCCCTGAGCGCCCCCAACTCGGGGGCTCCTTCTAAGGGCAAGAGATCGGCTGTTCCCCCGAGCGCCTCTAGGGCGTCGGAGAGGCGAAAGGAAGCCCCTTCCCGCGCGGGGAAGTAGTAAGTCCCTGAGTGAACGAGCAGATTGGCTCGCACCAGGCGCTGCAGCTCTTCACGTGCGAGCTGAAATGGGATCCCCTGCTCCTCCACAAGTCGCAACAGCGTAAAGTGGGTCTCCCCCGTGGCATGTCCCCTGTAGATCAAGTGGGCGATGTAGAGGGCTACGGCAAGTTTGTCGCGGGGCTGCATCTTGCCCACGGCAGGGGCAAACTCCTGCTCATGCACCCGTTGGATCGAGTGGCACAGCTCGGCGCCGAGCAGAAAGAGGAACCAGCTGATCTGCACCCACACAAGAAACAACGGCAGCGCGGCAAAGCTGCCATAGATCGCGCCGAGGCGTAAGATAAACACCTGAAAATGGAGGTACACCTGTTGCGCCCCTAAAAAGAGGGTCGCTCCAAAGATCCCGCCGATGGCGCCGGGGCCGAGCTTCACCCGCACGTTCGGCATAAACAGGTACAAAAATGTGAAGTAAAGCCACGCGACGACAAGGGAGAACATCCCCGCAACGGGCCCTGCAACGCGCGGCAAGAGCGACTCGGCGAGAAGGGTAAAGCTCCCCGAGATTACCAAAAACAGCGGGGCCAGAAACATAAGGAATAGGTAGTCGGTGGCGATCCGCTTCCAGGAGCGGAGATGGCGCGCACCCCAGATCTGGTTCATCGACTCTTCCATGCTGCTCAACAGCAGTGTCACACTCAACAGCAAGAGCAACACGCCCACGCCTGCCAAGACTCCGTTTTGCGCGCCGCCGAGGAGATTGTTGGCAAATTCAAAAATTGCGTCGAGCGCGGCTTTCTGTTCGGGGAAACTGCGGTAGATTTGCCTTTGGAGATCGTCGCCAAACCCAAATCCGCGCGCAATGGCAAAGCTCATCGCGGCAAGCGGCACGATCGACATCATCGTGTAATAGGTAAGCGTGGAGGCCCACAGAATGCAGTTGTCTTTGAAAAAGTTGCGGACCGACAAGACGGCAACCCGAAGCCCATATATGCGCTTACGCGCTGCGGGCTCAAGGGTCTTGAGCGAGACGTTCCAGAGCCCTTCCTGGAGATATTTCAGCACTCTTTGCATATATCACACTCTCTAAATAAGCAACCCCTTCTGGGTGGTGCTCCACCAGCCACTTCCGAAAACGGCGGGTCGCCTTGCGGAGCAATGCGGCGCGCGACCCCTGCTGCGTCACAGCCACCCGGTGCAACCGCCCCGGATCAAACAACAGCAACCGCTCTCCCCAGATGCCAAAATTGATCTCCACATCTCGATCGCTGTCCACCACGCCTCGATCTGCACACCCGTTGATAAACTTGACCAGTTGCTCAATCGATGCGCGCAATTCCGCTTCGCCAAACGCCCCAATCCGCCGCTCCACCTCCGGATAAAACGGCTGTCCCTGCCGCTGCAGCACAAACGGCACCCCATTTAAGTCGAGCCACATCGCCACGTGGGCCGGATTTTCCACCTCCACAAGGGGCAACCCCTGAGTCTGCCCAAAGTGGAGCCCCAAGAGACCCGTCTCCTCGCGCAGCACCTCCCACGCCAACTCATAACTTGTATACGTCGCGGCCCTCTTTTTGGCCCGCGACTGGGCCCACTTAGGATTTAGGTGATTGAGCGGCCACGGCAAGGTAAAGCGCCTCTCGTTGAACAACTTCAGCACCACCCCCGCCT
>CAYGOG010000040.1:0-8173 GCA_964351415.1 uncultured bacterium
GGGGGGCGCTGTGTTTATGAACGCGGGTGCCAACGGCGGCGAGGCGTTTCAACCCTTGGAATCGGTCGACTATCTGCACTTGGACGGGACGCGGAGGCGCTATCCGAAGGGGGAGTTGAGTTGGGGCTACCGGAAGAGCGTATTTCAGGAGTGGCAGGGGGCGATCTTGGGTGCGACGTTTGCCTTGGAAAAGCGGGAAGGGGCGCGGGAGAAGCAGCTGCAGATCGTCGACTATCGGCTCAAGACGCAGCCCTATAAAGACAAGAGCGCCGGGTGTGTGTTTCGCAATCCCCAGCCCGATATGGCGGCGGGAGCGCTGATCGACCGGTGCGGCTTGAAGGGATTTTCGGTCGGAGGGGCGGCGGTGTCGGAGAGGCACGCCAATTTCCTCATCAATCGGGGCGGCGCAAGCGCCGAGGAAATGCGGGCCTTGATCGCTGCCGTGCAGAAGCGGGTATGGGAGGAGACAGGGGTGCATCTAGAACCGGAAATTCGGATGGTGGGGCGCGATGGCCGACTTTCGAGCTGACTTGCATATGCACTCGACTTGCTCCGACGGGACCGACTCGCCCCGAGAACTCGTCGCAAAGGCAATCGCTGCGGGATTGTCGGCGATTTCCATCACCGATCACGATACGTGTGCCGCGTATGCGGATGAGCTGACGGGCATTACACTCGTGACCGGCATTGAGCTGTCATGCGAATTGCGCAATGTGCCGATCCATATGTTGGGCTATTGTTTTGATGTGGCCCAGATGGCGCCGTTTATCGAGGAGATTCAACAGCGGCGGTTGGAGCGCAATCGGGCGATTTTAGCCAAGCTCGCTCGATGCGGCATCGCAATTGGCGAAGAAGAGTTGGGGGCGACAACTGCGCTGCAGAGCATCGGGCGGCCCCACATCGCGGCGATTTTGGTGAAGCGGGGAGTGGTTGCGACGATTCGCGAGGCGTTCGATTTTTACTTGCGCGAGGGAGGCAAGTGCTTTGCCCCCGGATTTCGGTATACGCCGGCCGAAATTGTCGACCAGATTCACAGCTGCGGCGGCAAGGCGATTGTGGCGCACCCCCACTTTATCAAGAAAGGAGCGGTGATTAAGGAGCTGTTTAAGCTGCCGATTCAGGGGATTGAGTGCTATTACGGCAATTTGCCCGATTACCAGGTGCGGCCATGGCTTGCGATTGCGCGGGAGCGGAAGTGGTTGATGACGGGCGGCTCCGATTATCACGGGGCGATTAAGCCCCATATTGCGCTTGGATCGTCCTGGGTGGGAGAAGCGGATTTCAATGCCTTACGAACCCCTTGAGAAAAAGCTATTTTCCTTTGGGCCGCTGTCGCGCGACCAGTCGTTGCCAAACATGGTGGAGTTGGATCGGCGGTTGGGCCATCCGTCGCGGGCCTTTCGGGCGATCCACGTGGCGGGCACCAATGGGAAGGGGTCTGTCGCGCTGAAGGTTGCGACCGGATTGCAGCGGGCGGGAATTAAGACAGGGCTATTTACCTCGCCTCATCTGATTTCGCCGCGGGAGCGGATCCGCGTGCAGGGAGAGGAGCGATCGTTTGAGCGCTATTTACCGCAGCTATTTGCGATCGCGGAGGAATTGCCGCTCAGTTTTTTCCACGTATTGACGGGGCTGGCATTTCTAATCTTTGCCGAAGAGGGTGTGGAGATCGCCGTGGTGGAGGCGGGGATTGGGGGGCGCTTCGATGCGACAAATAGCGTGCAGTCGAAGATCGCGGTCATCACTTCAATCGGGTGCGACCACCGGGAGTTGCTGGGACAGTCTCAAGACGAGATTGCGTGGGAAAAGGCGGGGATTTGCAAAGCGGGTGTGCCGCTCGTAGTGGGGCCGACAGCCGATCTGCCGGTGATTCACGCCGAGGCTAAAAAATGGGGATGTCCGGTCACCGTTGTGCGCGAAAGGGGGCCCCACTACGACGCGGAGAACAGCCGCGTGGCGCAAGCGGTGCTCCAGCTCATGGGGGTAGCCGGATCGGTTGAGGTGCGGCCCCCGTGTCGATTCGAGGTGTGGGAAGGGGCGCGGACGGCGGTACTCGATGTGGCGCACAATCCGGATGGCCTGCACGCTCTCTTGCAGATGCTCGAGAGGGAATTTCCGGGGCGTCGGTTCCGATTTGTGGTGGGATTTTCGCGCAGCAAAGAAGTGAGCTTATGCCGCGCCGTCTTGCAGGGATGGCCGCTCCATTGTATGGGGGCCGAGTCTCCGCGCCTTTATCCCCCGCACGAGCTGGCGCAAGTGCTGGGGACTGAAGAGCCGGAGGGAATAGCAGCGGCGTGGGACAAGATGCAGGCCGATGAGATCCTGGTCGTCACGGGAAGTTTTTATATTATGGGCGAGGCGCAGCCGTTTTTGCGATCCAAAGGAGTGAAGGCGACTGCGCACGCTCTTTCCAGCGGAAGTGTTGCGCGTTGAGGGGTGCGGCCCACTCCATGAGGGCGGCCTCTTCGCGGGTCCCTTCAGGGTGACCTGGGTAGCACGTGATGGAGAGCGCGCCATCGGGAGCCAACAAAGAGTAGGCCTCTTGGACGCTTGCGAGGGTTGTCTCGGTTTGGGTGGTGAGCGATTTATCGCCGCCGGGGAGATAGCCCAAATTGTAGACGATTAGACGCGGGGCGCGGGGGAGTGGAGGCCAGGGGGCATGAGAGTGGAGGAGAAGGGTTGCCGGGCGATTGCCTAGCCGCAAACGGGTTTGGATGAGGGCTGCCGGCTGAATGTCGAGGGCGATCACCTCCGCGCCAAGGGTGGCGAGGATCAGGGTGTCGTGTCCATTGCCGCAGGTGGCATCGACCGCCAGATCGCTGGGGCAAAGGTGGGTCTTCCAGAGAGAGTGGGCAAGGGAGAGGTGGGGGGAACGCATAAGTTTCTCGTTTTCAACAATGTAAGCGTTATTTTATCATACTTTGCCAATTGCGGGAGAGTCTCATGGCAGCGATGGATTCTGTGATGCCTGAATTTCGAGACCACACGTGGATTCCTCGGTATGAGGGACGTGGGGTAGAGGCCATTCGGGAAGGGGTCTTGTTATCAGATACGCGGGCGGAGTCGCCGCTCCATTTGCGGGTGGTGAAGTGTCTGGGGGAAGGCGACTTTGGACAGGTCTGGCTTGCGCAGGACGCGCTGAACCGCAGCTATGCGCTCAAGCACTTTGTGCCCAACCCGCTCGATCCAATTCCATTGTTCGACAATGCCCTGAAAGAAAAACGGGTGCTGGACCATTTAGGCGCAGATCACCCCCATGTGCCAATCCTTTTGACGGTGGGGCAAGTAGGTCTCAATCCAGTCCTCTGTTTAGAGGCAGTGGATAGGGAGCCTTTGTCGAGACAATCGTTCCCGGTTTCACTCGAGCGATTGCGCGAAGTGGCGTTAGTGGTGATCACGGCTCTTGCAGCGGCCCATCGGAAGGGGATTGTGCATGGCGATATCAAGCTTGACAATGTGATTGTATCGACAAGTCAGGCTCGGGGCCTGCTGCTGGATTGGGGGCTTGCGTTTCGAGCCCCAGGAAGAGTGGATGCAGATCCCGCTTCCCTGGAATTTCGCAGGAGAAGCCTCTACGTTCCTTGGCATCGTCCTCCTGAGGTGATTGTAGGGGCTCATTATGGGCCCGAAGGGGATCTCTGGGCGCTGGGAGTGATGCTCTATTTGCTTCTAGTGGACAAATATCCGTGGCCTCTTGTGAGAGAGGAGGTGTTGCCTCTTGCTATTTTACACGAGACTAAACGCTGCTGGGGGACTGAGCGCGTGACGCAGGAGGACATCGACGTAGATCCGGAGATGGCACGGAATACGTATGATGCTGGCGGATTGAAGCGTCTCGCACACATGCCTCCGTTTAAGCCGATGCCGGAGGTCTTGCGAGAAACTCTGCAAGGGCTGAGAGAGTCTGACGCGAAAATTGGGCATTGCATGGACTTTTTCTTCAACTTGTTCCTGCACTGGAAAAGGAGAATACGCGCAGAAGAGGCGCTGTGTCATCCATTTTTACTGGGGGCGATCAAGGTGCAGCTTGCCATCCCTCCTGATTGGATGGGAGGGCGCGTCTATATAAAAACAGCCCCCCATCGTGTGATCATTCTCGATCATGGAGGGAGGACCGTGACTTTCAGTTGGTTGGGGGCGCTACCCACGCGGGTTCGTCTTTGTGATTGCGAAGAGCGGATCGTTGCAGAAGAAGATGCGGTAGCCGTTTGCCCAGAGGAAGGGGAAGGGGAAGGGGCTGGTGGTGGGGGTGCCAGCTTCGGAATAGAGAGGCGCAAGAGAGTTGGTCCAAAGCCTTAAAACAGAGCGTATTGCGATGAGCCTTGCAAGGGAGGGTAGAGGTGTTGTATAGTACTCCTACTAAATCCTTTGGGGTAATAGCTCAGTTGGTTAGAGCGCCACGTTGACATCGTGGAGGTCCGCTGTTCGAGTCAGCGTTATCCCAACCAAGAAAAATTTGTGAAAGAAAAACAACATTTTCCACGGCGAACAGCCGCAGCATTGGTCGGGTTTGGCTTGCGCCAACTCTTCCCCCAGATTCAGCTCATCGGCGGTGGCGACACCTCCATTGGGTTTGAATACGTCTTTTCGGCCGAAGAGCCTCTTCCCAAAGAGGCGCTGTCGATGTTGGATGAGTGGATCCGAGGTCGCGTGCGCGCGGCGCTCCCGATTCAGATTCGGGAGATGGTCCCTCAATCGGCGCGGGCTTTACTCGAGTCGGAAGGGTTGCTCAACTTAGCGGGGCAGATTCCCGACGACGCAGGGCTCATTGAAATGGTGGAGATCGATGGCGCCTATGATTTAAGCTCGGGTCCCCATCTGGATAACACGAGCGAGCTCAAAGCCTTTGAGATTTTGGAAATTGCCCCGATCGACTCGGAGATCTATGCGATTCAGGGGGTTACCGCGAGCAACAAACAAGAGCTGAAAGAGTGGAAAAAGCGGCTCGCTGCCTATCGAGAGCGAAACCACATCATCGTGGGCAAACAGATGGGCCTCTGGCGCATCGAAGAGGAGTCGCTGACCTGGCTCGCGCGCGGTTTGCACTTGCGGCGCGCCATTCCGAAACTATTTGTCGACCAGCTGCCTGGGATCGCCTCAGAGTTGATCACCCCGCCCCCCGTGGGCGAAGAAGAGGGGGCGCCGATCGCCTACACCTCGGGACACCTCGGGCAAGCCCTCCATGAGATGGAGGCGGGATACGAGCCCCCCATCCGCACCTGGGAAGTGATCCCCCACTCCAGCTTAGGCGAGGGAGTCGAAGCGCTCTTTACCCCTTTTGAGGGGACCACGCTCTTATGGAATAGTTTAGTTGATAGGGGGAGTGTGACCGATGAACTCACAGCCCTCTTGCAATCGATCCACAAAACATATAAGATTTTAGGCTTTCACGTTCTCCCTCTGCTCTCGGGAAAACAGGGGCTCCTCGAAGAGGCCTTGCGCCGCGCGGAACTCTCGTTTGAGAGAGAAGAGGGGGACGCTGTTCTGAACTTCCAAGCGCGCGATGAGCTGGGACGGGAATGGACAGCGGCGACACTGCAGCTTTACTCTCATGAAGAGGAAGAGCTGTGCTCGATCACGCTCACCGTGCCAGTTGAACGAAACCTGGCTCTCCTGTTAGAACGGAGCGGTGGAGCGCTGCCGAGATCTCTGATTCCGGAGGTGTTGCGCTTTGTTCCGCTCGACGCCCAGCACGGGCCGAGAGCGGAGCAGGAGAAACAGATTTGGTCTCGCCTAGGCTACCCCGTTGGGGTGGACAATCGGCGGATCAGCCCTTCGGAGAGATACCGAGAGGCACAAGAACACCGCATCCCACTCATTGCCATTATCGGCGATGCAGAGGTGAAGAGCGGGACCTTCTCGCTGCGCGATGCAGCTGGGGAGATTGAGACCCTCGGACGAGAGAAACTCCTCGAACGGGTTAACGAAGAGTTGAACATTGAGAATTAACAGAGAAATTCGTGCGGATCGCCTCCGCGTCATCTCCGAATCGGGAGAGCAGTTAGGGGTTTTGACCTTTCGCGAAGCGCTCATGAAGGCAGAAGCTGCTGGATTGGACCTTGTGGAGATCGCCCCCAATGCAAAACCGCCCGTTGCGAAGATCGTCGACTACGGCAAATACCGCTACGAACAAGCCAAACGGGAAAAAGAGAGCCGCAAGGCTCAAGTCCAAGTCAAGGTTAAAGAGGTAAAACTCAAACCGAACATCGACACGCATGATCTGGAGACGAAGATCAAGCACGCCCGAGAGTTCCTCTCCAAGGGGAATAAAGTGCGCATTACCTGTACCTTCCGGGGACGGGAAATGCTCCACATCGATCTCGGCGAGAAGGTGATTCGCGAGTTTTGCAATACTTTATCAGACGTCGCCACCATCGAGGTACCTCCGAAGATGATGGGGCGGATCATGTCCTTGGTTTTGGCTCCCGGAGGCAAACGGCAACAGCACAAGAAGGAGACCCACAGTGCCCAAAATGAAAACGCGTAAAGCAGTTGCTTCGCGCTTCCGCGTCACAGGGACCGGAAAACTCAAGAGGACTAGGCCAGGTCGACGCCACATCCTCACCAAGAAAAGCTCTAAGCGCAAGCGGAGCCTCGCTCAAGATCGCCTCGTCGATGAAGGGCAGCTGAAAATGTATAAACGGATGATGGGAGTCTAAGATGGTACGTGTAACCAATGCCGTCGCAGCCCGTCGGCGCACCAAGCGCATGCTCAAGCGTTGCAAAGGCTTTTATGGGGATCGGAAGAACCACATTAAGCTCTCGCGCGTGGCCCTCATGCAAGCGCGCAAGTTTAACTATATCCACCGGAAAGACAAGAAAGGGGATTTCCGCAGCATGTGGATCCAGCGCATTAGCGTAGCGTCCAAATTGCACGGCATTTCCTATAGCAAGCTGATCCATGGACTGAGCAAGTCCGGATGCCAACTCAATCGGAAGCAACTCTCTGAGATGGCGATCCACGATCCGGCTGCCTTCGGTGCTGTCGTCGCTTCTGCGAAACACGCGTTAGCTGTATAGTTGCCTCATGGCCCTTATCGATTCCATCGGTGAGTTACGGGAGCAATTTCTACATGAGCTGAACCAGGTTTCTCACACGAGAGACCTGGAGACGCTCAAGACCAAGTATTTTGGCAAAAAAGGGTCTGTTTCAGCCCTTCTCATCGGCCTCAAAGATTGCACTCCTGCCGAGCGCCCCCATGCGGGCAAGCTGGTCAACGACCTCAAGCAAGAGCTGCAAGACCACTTTGACAACACCACCATCCGCCTCAAGCGCGACGAGCTCCAAGAGCAGCTCAAAACCGAAACGCTCGACGTTACTCTCCCCGGCCGCACGCCTCCCCACGCCTCGCTCCATCCCATCACCCAAATGCTCGATCGGATCCTCGCCATCTTCTCCGACCTAGGCTTTTCCATCCGCCTCGGCCCCGACGTCGATACCGAGTACTATAACTTCGAAGGGCTCAACTTTCCGCCCGACCATCCAGCGCGCGACATGCAGGACACCTTCTACCTCGACGCCCGCTACCTCCTCCGCACCCACACTTCCAACGTCCAAATCCACACCCTCGAGGCCCATAAGCCCCCGATCCGCGTCGTTGCGCCGGGCCGCTGCTTCCGCAACGAAGACATCTCCGCCCGTTCCCACGTCTTTTTCCACCAAGTCGAAGGGTTCTACATCGACGAGCACGTCACCTTCACCGACCTCTTCGCCACCTTCAACGAATTTCTCACCCGCCTCCTCGGCCAAAAAGCCGAAACCCGCTTCCGCCCCTCTTACTTTCCCTTCGTGGAGCCAGGGCTCGAAATAGACGTCCGGTGCACCGCCTGCACCGGCACCGGCTGCCGCATCTGCAAGCAGACCGGCTGGCTCGAGATAGCGGGCGCCGGCATGATCCACCCCTCCATCCTCACCCGCTCCAACATCGACCCGGACCGCTACACCGGCTATGCTTGGGGGATGGGGATCGAGCGCCTCGCCATGCTCCACTCCTCCATTCCCGACATCCGCATGTTCACCCAAAACGACATGCGCTTCCTGAAGCAATTTCCGTAAAAAAGCCCGAACAAAATTGAAGCTTATTGCTGAGAATTGGTATAGTCTTGAATTTCTTGGAAGAGTGGCAGAGTGGCCGATTGCGCCTGTCTTGAAAACAGGAAGCCCGAAAGGGTT
>CAYGOG010000041.1:0-1613 GCA_964351415.1 uncultured bacterium
GACGCGCGGAGAGTGCGGGCGAGGTGGGTCACAGGGCCGAAGGCGCGGTGTTCGAGCGGGCCGAGGGCAAGCGGAAAGGGGAGAGACTCGCGGATGCCTTGCACGACCCACTCGAATTCTCGGGATTCTTTTTCGCCAAATGGGTCGGTGCCGGCGAGAGCCTCGGTTTCAAAGATATGATTGCGGCGGCGGAAGAGCCGCTCGGGCGTGGCGCCGAGAAAGGCGTGTTGCGCGCTCCACTGGAAGAAAAAGAGGGTGCGGTTTGAGGCGTGTGGACGAAGGGCGCGGAGAAGGTCGAGAGGGGCGATGTCGACTTGATGGGTGACGCGGCGGGCGAGGACCACTTTCGAGAGGAGGCCGGCGTGGATCTCGTCGAGCGCCTGCTCGACCGATTTGCGCCAGCCGAGAGCGTCGGGCGTTTCGATGCGGCCGTAGGAGGGAAAGGTGCGGGGAAAAGAAGTGGTGGTGCGGCCCGGGAAGAGGCGTTCTTCGACAGGCGCGATGAAGCGGGTCGTGGGGCCCCAAAAAGGATGGAGGGCGTAGCGGGTGGGACAGGTTCCGGAGTCGCCGATCGCGACAGCCTCGAAGGTGGCGTCCCGGTCAGACCAGTAGATTTTGGGGTAGAGGGTTTGGCTGGAGAGCCAATCAAGGGGATCCGACATATATTACTTTTCAACGAATAGCGGTATAGAGAGTTACGGCGCCTCCGGTGAGAGGATGTGCAGTAGCGTGCTTGAAGCCCGCTTCATGCATCCAAGCGAGGAAAGCCTGGCCAGACGGAAACGATTCGATGGTGCGGTTGAGATAGCGGTAGGCATCGGGGTTGCCGGAGAGGAGGCCGCCGATGCGCGGGAGGATGTGGCGCAGGTAGAGGCGGAAAAAGGGGAGGCGCCAGCCCGTGGGCATCGAAAACTCGAGGATGAGGATGCGGCCGTGGGGCTTGAGGACGCGGCGCATCTCGCGGAGGGCCAGGAGCGGATTGGGGACATTGCGGATCCCAAAGGAGATGGTGATGACGTCAAAGGTGTGGGCAGCAAAGGCGAGGGCGAGGGCGTCCCCTTCTTGAAGGCGGACGCGGCCTGACCAGGGGACCAGTTTAAGGCGACCCCGCTCGAGCATATCGCGGGCGATGTCGACTCCGATCGCGGAGGCAATGCGGGAATCGGCGAGAAGAGCGAGGAGCTGATCGCCAGTGCCGGTCGCGACATCGAGGAGGTGGAGATTGTGTTGCGGAGGGAGAAATTTGCGCAATGCGCGGCGCCACCGCATGTCGAGTCCAAAAGAGAGGAGACGGTTGATCGCATCGTAGCGACGGGCAATCGAATTAAAGAGAGTGGAGACAAAAGACAAGAGCCCTCGTATTGAGGGCTCCTAGTGTACGGGTTTGCTTATTTTTTCGGTGTTGCAGCTTGCACGACTACGGCTTCTGCGGAGATCCTGGACTAGAACCACCGCCGCCACCATCTCGCTGCTTCCTTCTCAGAGTCGCGGGCGTTGCGGAGGTAATCCAAGCATACCGTCTGCACAGCCAGCCGTTGTGAAGCTGCGTCGGGTTTAGCTGAAGCGACGGGTTTAGCTGGAGCTGCAGCGGGTTTAGCTGGAGCTGCAGCGGG
>CAYGOG010000041.1:1713-7920 GCA_964351415.1 uncultured bacterium
TGCTGGAGCTGCGGCGGGTGCTGGAGCTGCGGCGGGTGCTGGAGCTGCGGCGGGTGCTGGAGCTGCGGCGGGTTTAGCTGGAGCTGCGGCGGATTCAACTGGTGCTGGTGTACGAGAGTAAACGCTTTGAGCGCGTGCGAAAGCGGCCTTTACTTGAGTGGTGAGGGCCTCTTTTACAGTTGTCGCAGCCTGTCTCAAAAATGCGGGAGGCTCGGCAGCGATTAGAGCGGCAAAGGGCAGCAGCGCGAACGCTATCTGGGACAACGGTGAGTATTCCAGAGCGTGGCTCCATAAAGATGCGGCGGAACCAATCGCGCCGGCGATCAATGTAGGGATGACTGTCATAAAGTAGTTTCCTATTATGGGTTTCATAATAGTTTAATATTTATGACAGTAAAAGTATAGTAAAATAGAACTTATATACTTCTGTAAGCCGTTGACTGTCAACGACCTGCTCGTTTCCTCTCATTTTCGGTTAAAAAACGCTTCCGGAGGCGGATAAAATTGGGGGTAATTTCCACCAATTCGTCCTCCTCGATGTATTCAATCGCCTGCTCCAAGGTAAAGCGGCGCGGGGGGGTGAGGATGATGTTCTCATCGCTGCCGGCGGCTCGCACGTTCGTAAGTTGCTTACCCTTAGTTGGATTGACAACTAGGTCGTTGTCGCGGGAGTGCTCCCCTACGATCATCCCCATATACACCTCGTCGCCGGGCTGCACAAAGAGGCTGCCTCGTTCTTGGAGGTTGAAGAGGGCATAGCCGACCGCCTTGCCCGACTCGTTCGAGATCATGACACCGCGGGCGCGAGAGGGGAGATCTCCCTTCCAGGGGCCAAACGACTCGAAAATCGAGGTCAAAATGCCGAGGCCTGAGGTCTTGGTCAGGAACTCGCTTCGGTAGCCCATCAGGCCCCGCGTCGGCACGAGGAACGACATCGTCGTCAGGCCGTGCTCAGAGGTGTTGAGCTCGCGCATTTCGCCCTTGCGGCGGGAGAGGTCTTCGATCACCGTGCCGGAGAACCGCTCGGGCACTTCGACATGCACCCGCTCAAAGGGCTCGTGCACTGTGCCCTCCACCTTTTTGGTGATCACTTTGGGCTTGGAAATGGCCAGTTCATAGGACTCGCGGCGCATCGTCTCGATGAGGACCGCCAGGTGCAACTCGCCTCGGCCCGAGATGCGAACAGACTCGTCGCTGAGCTCTTCGATCTTAAGCGAGATATTGGCGCGCCGCTCTTTTTGAAGCCGCTCGCGCAGCTTGTTCATCGTGACGTGCTTGCCATCGCGGCCCGCAAAGGGGCTGCTGTTGACCATCATCTCGATGGAGACGGTCGGTTCCGCCAACGTAATCGGAGGCAGCTGGACCGTGAGGTCGGGATGGGAGAGGGTGTCGCCGATGTCGATTTCGGGGACACCTGCGAGCGTCGCGATATCGCCGGCGCCCGCCCGCTCCACCTCAATTTTCTTGAGGCCGAGATGCCCCTCTACCTTGGTGATGCGGTGCGTGGTGCGGTTGCCGTTGCGGTCAACCCGTACGACGGTATCCCCCTTGGCCACCTGCCCCTCAATGATTCGCCCTGTCGCCAAACGGCCCATAAAGTCGTCGTAGGAGAGCGTTGCAGCTTGCATCAAGAAGGGGAGTCCCGCATCGCCGGGAGGCGGGGGAACGGCTTTTAGAATGAGGTCGTAGAGGGGGGTCAAATCCTTCGGCTCATCGCCCAATTTGGCGATCGCGTAGCCGTTAAAGCCCGAGGCATAAATGTAGGAGAAATCGAGCTGCTCGTCATTGGCGCCGAGCTCCATGAAGAGGTCAAAGGTGAGATTGAGGACCCGATCGGGGTTAGCGTGGGGGCGGTCGATCTTGTTGAGGACCACAATGGGGCGCAAGCCCATCTTGAGCGCCTGCGACAGCACAAACCGCGTCTGCGGCATCGGCCCCTCTTGCGCATCGACCAGCAGGAGCACCGAGTTCACCATTCCCAATACCCGCTCTACCTCGCCCGAGAAGTCGGCGTGGCCCGGGGTGTCGATGATGTTGATTTTATACTCGTGGTAGAAAATGGAGGTATGCTTCGCGAAGATCGTAATGCCCCGCTCCTTCTCTTGGTCGAAGCTATCCATGACCCGCTCGGGCACTTTTTCGTGCTCTTTAAAGACATGGGATTGTTTGAGGAGAGCGTCGAGAAGGGTCGTTTTGCCGTGGTCAATGTGGGCAATAATAGCGATATTGCGGATCTTCTGGGGGTCGTGCATGCCGAACCATCATATACAGATTGTGTTTAATCGCATAGAGGGATAACCTATGGTGGCGCGCAAGTACGGGGTGCAAATGGAACCTCACGATGTACCCGTTACGGGTCAATTAGACGACCTTTTAAAAGAAAAGCTCGAACGGGCCTACCATAAGCAGACCTCCAAGGTCCGGCTGCACGACATTGCCAAAATCGCGCTCGAACACTCGCCCATCGACCTCGCCTACGCCGCGTCCCACCTGCCCCCCAACGTTCGCCCCGTCCTCTACGAAAACCTCCCTAGCCGCGAGGCGAAGGTCAAGTTCCTCGTCCACACCGACCCCGATACGCGCGTCACCCTGTTCCGGCAGCTTCCCGACCCCGAGCTGAAAAAAGTGTTTGATAAAATGCCCACCGACGAAGCCGTGTGGGTGATGGAGGACATGCCCGAGCGGCGCTATCGGCGCCTTCTCGACCAGCTCGACTCCAAAAAGGCGAGCCGCATCCGCGAGCTGAACCAGCACAGCCGCCACAGCGCCGGCCGTCTGATGACTTCCGAGTACTTTGCCTTTACGCTCGAACTCACGATCGGCGAGGCGGCCGCCTACATTCGGGACAATCCCCGCATCGACTTTACCAAGGGGATCTTCGTCCTCAATCACGCCGGCGAGCTGATGGGCTACGTGCCCAGCCGCAACATGCTCATCAACCCCCATCACACCCCCTTGCGCCAAGTGATGCGCCCCATCCTCTACAAGGTGACTCCAGAGGCCACCCGCGAAGAGGTGATCGACATCGTCGAGCGGTATAAGATCTCCTCCCTTCCCGTCGTCGACATCGACAATTTCCTCATCGGCGTCATCACCCATGAAGACGTCGTGGAGGCGATGGAAGACCTAGCCGACGAGACCATTGCCCACATGGCGGGTACCACCGAGAAATTCACCACCCACGACCCGATCCTGCGCCGTTTTGTGACCCGCGCCCCCTGGCTCCTCGCCACCCTTGTCGCCGGTTTTCTCAATGGGGGCATCATGTCCTCCTTCCAGAGACGGGAAGGGGAGTTCCTCACCTTTGTCTTCTTTTTCGTCCCCCTCATCTGCGGCATGTCGGGCAACATCGGCCTCCAGTGCTCCACCGTGCTCGTCCGCTCCATGGCAATCGGCTCGGCCTCGCCCGGCTCGCGCCGCGAGACAATCCTCAAAGAGCTGATGAGCGGCCTCTTTACGGGGCTCATCTTCGGCGTTGGGTCGGGGATCTTGGTCTACCTACTGGAGCAGCTCGTGCCGGGAAGTCCCCTTGGAAACGCCTCGCCCGGGGCCGTATCTGTCATTGTGGGCTTCGGCCTGATCGGCGGCTGCACAGCGGGGACCCTGTTGGGGGTCTTTTCGCCCTTCTTCTTTGAACGGATTGGGGTAGACCCCGCCGTATCGGCAGGGCCGATCGTAACAGCCTTTAACGACTTTCTCTCCATGACGATCTACTTTCTGATCGCGCTCGGGATCGGCTCATTTTGGGCTTAAGAAGAGGAGACTGACTCGTCGTCAGATTCTTCTTCAGAGATGGTGCTTAAGAACCTGGTCCGAGCCAGCCCTTCCCTTTCTGCTTGAAGGCTTGTGAAAGCAGCCTCAAGAGCAGCAGCAGGGGCAACTGCGTCCTCTCTGGCGGGAACAGGCGCACTGTTAGCAGCAGCAGCTAGCAGCAGCAGCTTCTGCTTCTCGAAGTCGAGCTTTAGTTATCCTTTGACGGCTGTTGAACGCCAAACTGGCCGCAATGTCAGCAGGAGAAAGGAGAGGGAATCGTGCAACGCGATACTGGGTAGGCGAGATCCTTATTTTTAATGCCTCTATGTTAGGGGCAAATGTATTCTTCTCAACGATATGCTTGGAGAAGAAGGATGTGATATCAATAGAGAAATTGCGCGCATCTGTGTCGCATTTGATAGAGATTTGTTTATAATGGTGAGACGGAATCCATTTAGGTGTAGGTGGGGGATTCCATTCCTTAGTGTCTCCCTCCTCTGCAAGGACTTTAGTGCCTCCCTCCTCTGCAAGGACTTCAGATGCTTTTCCGAGCGCTCCTTGATGGCACAATGAGAGGAGCTTTAATGTGTTATCTGTACAGGGGAGAGTCGCAACAATTTCACCGTCTAGGCGGAAAACAAAATTCTTATTATCAGCATTGTCAACTAGAGTAAATTCATTAAATTTTGTAGGTCCACCCGAACCGATTTGAATCGAAAAATCCATTCGAAGCGCATCTTTTTGAACCTGCTCTACAATCTTTTCAGCGTTCCATGAGCCGTCAGCATTTTTGTAGGGTATGTAAAGTTTCTCGACCTGTAATATTCCGTAATCGGTGACAGATGTCGGATCACTGGCTGCTTCGTCTGTTAAACCGCTGAATTTAAAGATTTTGTCAGCCAGCCTGCCTGTCAGGTTGAAGGGGGCTAGCAATACGGAGGTTCCCCCCGGCTTAATGATTTCGGTGAATCCGATGGTCAATATGGGGAGTAATATGGAAAAGGCGGTTGTAGCGATGAGGAAAGGGATCGACGCGATGCCTACGAGCGCGCGGGCCATTTTTTCCAGGAAGGAGCGAGGCTTTCCCAGGAAGGAGTGCTGTTCTGTGAGCGCTGGTTGGGCGGCCGCGTCGGTGCGGGCCTCGACCGAGGACGGGCGGACCCCTGTTCTCTCAGTTGCTTCGGCAGCTGCAACGAGTCTATTACTAATAGTTTCCATGCCTTCTAGTATAGCAAAAAGTTAATATCTTATAAAGATTTAAGTTGGCGTGTAAAGAACTGGTTTTGAGCGGGTTGCAAACTCATTATAAGCTTCTGAATATGAATGAGTTGCGGATAATCGACTTTGCCGAGAGGGTCTTGGTCTATCTACTTTCTGATCACGCTCGGAATCGGCTCGTTTTGGGCTTAAAGGGTGGCTGACGCTTCAGTAGATGTTTCAGAGATGGTGCTTAAGAACTCGGAATCAGCAGGAGAAGCAGGGGGTGTACCATCGTTTATGGCGCGAACAGGCGCACTGTTAATGGCTCTCGCTGCTTGACGGCTGGCGAACTCCGAAGCAGCTGCAAGGTCAGCATCAGGAGCACGAGAGAGCCAATTAAAGCGATACTGGGTAGGCGAGATCGTTATTTTTAATGCCTCTTTTTCAGGACTTATTTCCTCTGTGTCAGGATAATGTTTAGAGAAGATGTATGTGATATCAATAGAGAAAACGCGCGCATATTGGTCGCATTTGATAGAAAATTGGGTATGATGTTGAGACGGAAGCCATGCAGGTGAGGATGCCATTCCCTTCTCGTAAGAGGCGTGCCATGCTTTTGCTACCGCTCCTTGATGACACAATGAGAGGAGTTTTAATGTTTCATTTGTACAGAGGAGAGTCGCAACATTTTCAGCGTCTAAGATGAAAACAAAGTTACCTTCAGCGGTTCGATCAAGTTTATTGAATTGTTTAGGTTCAGTTGAATCGATTTGAATCGAAAAACTTGTTCGATTTGCATCTTTTGTAATCTGGTTTATAATGTTTTTAATATTCCATGTGCCGTCAGTGTTTTGGCAGAATTCGCGAATCTCTTCGATTTCTGATAAGGATTCGTCAGATTCAGATGTTGCTGGAACCGGCGCAGGAGCAGCAGCGAGTTCAGCGGGAACCGGCGCAGGGGAAACAGCGGATTCAACTTCAGGCACAGTCGGAGCACTGTCTGTTAAACCGCTGAACTTAAAAATTTTGTCAGCTATCCGACCTGTTAGGATGAAGGGAGTGAGCAATACGGAGATTCCCCCCGGCTTAATGATTTCGGCGAATCCGACGATCAATATGGAAAAGGCGGCTGCAGCGACGAGTAATGGAAACGAGGCAATGCCTACGAGCGCGCGGGCCATTTTTTCCAAGAAGGAGCGCTGCCCTGCGAGACCCGGTTGGGCGGCCGTGTCGGTACGGGCCTCGACTGATGCA
>CAYGOG010000042.1:0-7916 GCA_964351415.1 uncultured bacterium
AGCATGGCCTTGCCGGTGACGTCGCCGATTGCAAAGATGCCGGGGACGGCCGTTTCCATCCGCTTATTCACGTCGAGGAAGCCGCGGTCGGTGGGGGCGAGGCCGGCTTTGTTGAGGGAGAGGCTGTCGGTGTAGGGTTTGCGGCCGATGGAGACGAGGGCGTAGTCGGCGTCGAGCGTTTTGCCGTCGGCGAGGGTGAGGGTGACGTGGTCGGGATGGGAGGCGATCGATTGAACGGAGACGCCGGTTTGGAGCGCGATGCCGCGCTGCGTAAAGGAGCGGGTCATAAACTGCGCGATCGCGGCGCCTTGCGGCTGGAGGATGGTGGGAAGGGCCTCGAGGATTGTGACGTGGGTGCCGAGTTCGGCAAAGAGGGAGGCAAATTCGCAGCCGATGTAGCCGCCGCCGATGATGGCGAGCCGTTTGGGGAGCTCGGTGAGCTCGAGGATGGAGGTGGAGTTGAGGATCCGCTTGTGGTCGCACGGGAAGGCGCGCACGTCGGTCGGGACGGAGCCGGTTGCGAGGATGATTTGGTCGGCAGTGAGGAGGCAATTGTCTTGCCCTGCAATTTTGAGCTCGCGGGGCGATTCGAATGAGGCGGTGCCGCGGAGGATGGTCACTTTGTTCGCTTTGATGAGCCCTTCGAGGCTTGTCCGAATTTTGGCGACGACCTGATCTTTGCGCCCCTTCATCTGCGCGTAGTCGATGGAGACGTTCTCCACCTTGATGCCAAATTGCGCGGCGCGCCGAATGGTGTGGAGGACGGCGGAGTTGGAGAGGAGCGTTTTGGTGGGGATGCAGCCGACGTTGAGGCAGGTGCCTCCGAGAGGACCGCGCTCAATGAGGGCGACTGTGAGACCTAGTTGCGCGGCTTTGATCGCCGCAACATAGCCGCCGGGGCCGGAGCCGATGACGGCGAGTTGCACTGACTTTCTGTCCATGTTAAGTGTAGTGTACAAAAATTGGATGAATACGAATACTCCTATGTAATGGCAAAGCAGAATAAACGTCAGAAAATTTGTCACAACTGCGAAGCAGACATCGACCTCGATGTGATCGTGTGTCCCTTCTGCGCCGCCGACCTCCGCGAGGAGAGACCTATGCGCGATGTATCGCCTCCTTTAAAGACGATCGTGAAAGAACAGGTCGTGTCACCTGAAGCCGCTTCAGAGACGTCTCGCACTTCGACTCTCCCGATTGCACTGGTATCGGTGGGGGGCTACTTGCTCCTGTTGGGGGTTCTCACGCTGATGTTCTCAGAGGGAGGCCAAGTAACTCTCCAATGGGATAGTCGCTACTGGTTTTTGGCTTTGATTGCATCGATTCCGCTATTAGTTTTCGGAGTCAGAATGCTCTCTAAAGAGGGCTGAAGAAGTAGAAGATCGCGTAGAGAATGAGGGTGGGAAGCAGGGCCGCTTTGAAGAGCTGCCAGTGCGAAATACCGCCCTTGAAGTGGCGCGAGAGGATGACGTAACCGGCTGGGTTTGGGGCGTTTGCGATCACCGTAAGGCCTCCGCCCGCAACCACCCCTGCGAAAATCGCGTACTGAAAGAGCGCGCCCCAATTCGGGACGAGCGTCGCCAGGTAGGAGATCATGGTGTTGTCGTTGAATGCGGTGAGTCCCATCGCGGCAAACATGACATGGACCGGCTCTAGGTGTTGGAACGCCTGAATGACCCACCACGCTTGCAGGCCACCATGGATGACGAGGCCGCTTAAGAAGAAGCCAACCAACAGGGGGCGAACCAGTTGGATGGAGGATTGGTGGATGCGGGTGGCGTGGTGGAATGCGAGGAAAAAGAGGTAGACGGCGACGAAGATGGCGGGGTACTCGGAGACGGAGATCACGGCGAAGATGAAAAAGAGGTGGACGAGCGTGATCCAGCGGGGAATGGGGTGTTCGGGATCTTCGGGTTTAGGGGTGTAGACGCGGGTGGCGAGCTGATAGCGGCGGTTGAGGTCGTGGAGTTCGCGGCGAAAGAGGATCCAGTAGGCGAAGTTGGCGAGGACGATCCCCGTTGCCGCCTTCCAGCCGAAGGTGGAGAGCATGTAGAAGATGTCCCAATTCCAGGCGTGCGCGAGGACGAGGACGGCGGGGGAAGCAAAGTGGGTGAGGATGCCGCCGACGGAGACATTGACGAAGAGGAGGGCGAGCGTCGCATAGGCGAGGCGGGGCGAGGGTTGGTGTTCGTAAAACTGGCGCGAGAGGAGAAGCGCGCTGAGGGCCATGGCGCCCGGCTCTGTGATGAACGAGCCGAGGAGGGGGCCGATGGTGAGGAGGCTGAGCCACCAGGCGGAGAGCGATCCGCCGAGGAGTTGGGCGACGAAGCGGAGCGCCCGTTCGGAGAGACGGACAATGGGGCGCGTGGCGGCGAGACTCATGATGACGACGACAAAGACCGGTTCGAGGTAATTGCGCGAGTTGATGTACTCGAGTGCAGCGGACCAGCCATACGTGAGGCCAAAGCCGATGAAGAGGGGGATGACCCAAAAGCCGAAGACGACTTCGACTTCAGAGAGGAAATAGAGGATTTGCACTCCAAAACTGCGCTCTTTGGAATGGGAGCGGATATCGAGCTGGCGGGCCCACTTGTGGATCCAGTTAACCGACATCGTATGGAGGATCGCAAGCCCGAAGATCGCCGAGCAAAAATAGAGGAAGGGGGAACCGGTCGAGCTCTCAAACGAGGGGAACATCTAAACCGCAACATATACCACCCTCCGTTGAAAAGTAAAGGTGTGGGCTAGCGCGAAAGCTCTCGCGGTTCAACGATCGCAAAGCGCGCTGTATTGAATGAAATACAGAGCGCTTTGCGATCGTTGAACCCCGAGGCTTTGGCGCCGCCCAAACTTTTACTTTTCAGCGGAGGGTGGTATCAAAGGTTTAGTTGATTCCCCTCAAGAGGTCCGCAATATTACGCGGCTGCTACAGAGCCCGAGTGCTTGACTTCGTGTGTATGGTCAGGGCCGCCGATTTTACGTGAAATAGCGTTGGTAACCCCTTTGACGATCCCGTCGATAAGCCCTTGAACTAAAGCCTTGCTCACAAGCTCTACAGCACCTGTAACCGCAAAACCTGCATGGGTTTGCATCGTTTCGAAAAAGGTAGCCGATGTATCGTCTTCAGGGTTTAAGAGAGCCTTGGCTTTAGCGGCAAAATACGAGGTAATCGCAGCGGTGGAGAGAGCTGCCCCCAAGATGGCCAATGCGGTAAACGCGACGGTGGAAACAGTTGAGATGGCTGCGGCCGCTTTCAGGCTGGCCCCGATGGTGGCAACGCCCAAAGACGTAGTAGTCAAAAATGCAGTTTTGTTTATGTTCATAAAATCTCCTGTTTGGTTTGCGGGGCCAGTATACCAAAAGGGGATATTAAGGAGCGCAGCAAATTAAACTTGAGTTTGTTGGGGCATGGCCATCAGGGGGGCTGTGGGCTGGGGAACCATTTCGAAGCGGAAGAGGTCGCGGGCGATCTCTTCGCGTACCTGTTGCGAGAAGGAGGTGAAGAGGTTAAATGCCTCTTGCTTAAACTCTAACAGCGGGTCTTTTTGCCCGACGGTGCGCATGTGGACATCGGAGCGGAGGTGGTCGATTGCGAGGAGGTGCTCGATCCAGCGGGCGTCGATCTTGCGGATCATCAGGCTGCGGAGCACTTCTTGCAGGAGAAGGTTGAGGCGGCGCGGGTCGTTCATGTCGGGGCGGTAGGCGCCGAGGAGGGAGCGTTGGATTGCGATTTTTTGTTCAAAGGACTCAAGAATTTTATTGAGGGGGGGCTCTGAAGCTGCGGAGTAAACCGACTCGAGAATTTCGCGGGCGATCTGGAGCGTGTCCGTGGAATGGAGAAGGTCGTTGCGGAATGCGTAGACCTCTTTGCGCTGCAGGTTCATCACGTTGTCGTATTCAAGCGTGTGTTTCCGGATCGCGTAATTGCGCTGCTCGATCCGCTTTTGCGCGGTCTCGATCGACTTGTTGAGGATCTTGGCGGAGAGCGCTTCCCCTTCTTTGGTGCGGTAGCGCTGGAGGAGGGAAGCCATCCGCGGCGAGGCGAAGAGGCGCATCAGCGAGTCTTCGAATGAGATGAAAAATTTGGAGGAGCCGGGATCCCCTTGACGGCCCGAGCGGCCGCGCAGTTGGCGGTCGATGCGGCGCGATTGGTGGCGGGTTGTGCCGATCACATGGAGGCCCCCCAGCTCGGCGACCCCTACCTTCAACTTGATGTCGGTGCCGCGCCCTGCCATGTTGGTGGAGATGGTGATCGCGCCGAGTTTGCCCGCTTCGGCGACGATTTCCGCTTCTTTATCGTGCTGCCGCGCGTTGAGGACCGCGTGGTCGAGCTTATTTTGCTTCAGGATGCGGGAGAGTTTTTCGGAGGCCTCGACCGATTCGGTGCCGATGAGGATCGGGCGGCCGTGGGCGTGCACTTCGCGGATCTCTTTGAGGATCGCGTTGTACTTTTCCCGCTCGGTCATGTAGATCTCGTCGTCGAAGTCCTTCCGCTGGCATTTGCGGTGCGTCGGAATTTCGAGCGCTTCGAGGCTATAGATTTCTTTGAATTCATGCGCTTCAGTGATCGCGGTGCCGGTCATCCCCGAGAGTTTGTCGTACATCCGGAAGTAGTTTTGGAGCGTGACGGTGGCATAGGTTTGCGTTTCGCCTTGGATGGCGACAGATTCTTTGGCTTCAATAGCTTGATGGAGACCATCGGAAAAGCGGCGCCCTGGCTGTGGGCGACCGGTGTTTTCATCGATGATGACGATCTTCCCGTCGTGGACGATGTAGTCCACATCTTTTTCCATCAAGAGGTGCGCGCGGAGGAGTTGGCGTAGATTGTGGGCTCGCTCCTTCCGCTTGCTGTCGTGCTCGCGGAGGTCGAGTTTGGCCTGCACTTTGTCGGCATCGCTCTTCGAGGTGTCTCCGTCGATCTTCGCGTACTCGTGGCCCATGTCGAACATCACAAAGTCATCGGCGCCATAGGTCTGAATCCCCTGATCAGTGAGCTCGTAGTCGTTGTTGCGCTCATCGACGGTGATGAGGAGTTTCGCGAGCTCTTCGTGCCGCTCTTCTTTGTTGTGTTCGGCGATGAAGTAGGTTTCCCATTTCTCGATTTCGCCGCGCAAGAGGGGGATCTCTTTCACCCGCTTGAGGATTTTATTGCGGGGCGTGCCCTTGTTAACGAGCCAGAGCGTTTTGTATGCTTGCTGCGCTTTGGCGAGCTCTTCTTTGGTGAGTTTGCGCGGGGCGGTTTCGTCTTCCATCAGGCCGAGCGTTTCGAGAACGCGGCGCGCATCGGTGGCGAGGCGGTTGCACAAGTCGCGCTGCTGGCGCACCAGTTCCGACACAGGGCCTTGGAGCTGGTCGTACATGTGGCGGCTCTCGGGCACAGGTCCCGAGATGATCAGCGGCGTTCGGGCTTCGTCGATCAGGATCGAGTCGATTTCGTCGACAATTGCAAAATAGTGGCCGCGCTGGCATTGCTCGTTGCGGTGGGACGCCATCGAGTTATCGCGCAGGTAGTCAAAGCCAAATTCAGAAGCTGTGCCATAGACGATGTCGGAAGCGTATACTTCTTTGCGCTTGAACGAGAGGACGTCGTTTGTGAGGGCGGCGGTCGTGAGGCCGAGCTTGCGGAAGATCGTGCCGATCCACTCGCAGTCCCGCTTGGCGAGGTAATCATTGACGGTGACCAGATGCACGGCTTTGCCCGTGAGCGCCCGCAGGTAAAGAGGCATCGCGGCCGTGAGGGTTTTCCCCTCGCCCGTCTGCATTTCGGAGATGCCGCCGTGAAACATGACGATCGCACCCAAAAGCTGCACATCATAGGGGATCATATCCCATTTTTGACTGTAGCCAGAGACATGCACTTCGGTGCCACACAGCTTGCGGCACATATTTTTAACCGCTGCGTAGGCTTCCGGTAAAAGGGATTCTAGGGGCTCCCCTTTTGCGATCCGCTCCTTGAATTCCAACGTTTTACGTCGAACTTCTTCCTCGGTCAGAGACTGGTACTGCTCCTCAAATTTGTTGATTAGAGGCAACAAACGGCTATACTTCTTGAGAAGTCGAGATTGAGCCGTACCAAAGAGCTTTTTTAGAAGGCCAAACATATGTATCAAAAAGTGTACATGTAAAGCAGCTTTACATGCAAATTGTTAAGATAAAAATGAGGTTTACAGGGATCGAGGAGCCCGAGAGAATTTATGGGCACCGCGCGCTCTCATTCCTCTACGGCGGATCGCTCCTGGCGCGCCTTCTTCTGCCCCTCATAGCCCATATTCCCTTCTGTTCGAGGTTCTATGGGTGGCTGATGCGGCGCCCCTCCAGTCGCGTGAGAATCGCCCCCTTTATCGACACCTACCGGATCGACACCTCGGAATTTCAAACTGAAAATTATTCTAGCTTCAATGATTTTTTTACTCGCAAGCTGCGTCCCGAGTGTCGTCCGCTCGCGCCTCAAGGAATTATTTTGCCTGCCGACGGCCGCTACCTCGCCTACCCCAACATCGCGCATGTCCCCCGTTTTCACATCAAAGGGCAAGAGTTTAATTTAGAGACTTTTCTCGATAGCGAAGCCTATGGACGCCGCTATGCCGAGGGCTCCATGGTCATTGCGCGCCTTTGCCCCACCGACTATCACCGGTTTCATTTCCCGCTCGCATGTGAGGCGGGGCGCTCCCGTCTCATCAACGGGGCGCTCTTCTCGGTCAATCCGATTGCGCTCGCCAAACGGCTCTCGATTTTCTGGGAAAACAAGCGGGTGATCACCGAACTTGAGAGCCGGGAGTACGGCACAGTCCTCATGATCGAGATTGGGGCCACTGCCGTCGGCACCGTTCAGCAAACCTACCACCCGGGCTGGGTTGAGAAAGGGCAAGAGAAGGGCTACTTCGAATTTGGAGGTTCGTGCATCGTCCTCCTCTTTGAGCCAGGGCGGGTCCGCCTAGCCGAAGACCTCGTCCGCAACACAGCCGACGGTTTTGAAACCTGTGCGCAAATGGGACAATCCTTGATCGAGTGACCGCGCGCGGGGCAAAATTGGCGTGCGAAGAGGATCATCTGCAGGTGCACTTTGCCCCACGACTTTTTCGGAAAAAACGCCTTGAGATCCCGCTCTGTTTCGGTGACATTGCGGCCGGAGGAGAGCCCCCACCGATGGGCGCAGCGGTGGATGTGCGTGTCGACCGGAAACGCTGGCTTGCCAAACGCCTGCACAAGGACGACCGAAGCCGTTTTGTGGCCGACGCCGGGCAGCTCTTCGAGTTCTTCGAGCGTGCGCGGCACGTGGCCTCTGTGATGGTCGAGGAGGTCTTGCGAGAGCTGGCGGATGGCTTTTGCTTTGGTAGGCGCAAGGCCACAGGGGCGGATGATCGCCTCAATTTCAGCGACAGAGAGGGTGAGCATCTCGCGCGGCGTCTTCGGCAGGTGTGGTGTGACGGTGTTGACGCGCGCGTCGGTGCATTGCGCCGAGAGGAGAACTGCGATCAGCAGCGTGTACGGATCGGAATGGAGGAGCGGGATGGTGGGGGTTGGGACATAGTGATCGAAGATCGTTTCAAACTCGTGCGGTGTCATTTTCCAAGGCAAAATTGGGAGAAGATCGAACTCAAAATCTCTTCGGTCACATTCGTGCCGAGGAGAGATCCAATTTCGCTGAGTGCGCAGCGCAAGTCAAATGAAACAAATTCGGCCGAGATGCGCGTCTTGAGACCGTCGATGACGCGGTCGACAAATGCAGTGGCGCGGAGGAGCGCTTCGCGGTGACGCGCTTGCGTGATGACGATTTCATCCGTGGGCGCGGTCCCTTGAATGCGCGCGAGGATCCGCGACTTCAGTTCCTCGAGCCCTTCACCTGTCTTGGCGGAAATGGCAAGGCCGGTGGCGGGACAGAGGTCCACTTTATTCCAAACGATGAGGGTGCGGTC
>CAYGOG010000043.1:0-7907 GCA_964351415.1 uncultured bacterium
GGCGAGCGGGGCTGGGAGGGCAAGCTGCGCGCCGCCCAATACTGCCGCACCCACAAAATCCCCTATTTTGGCCTCTGTCTCGGCCTCCAGGTCCTCATTGCGGAATACGCCCGCAATGTCCTCGGCCTAAAAGACGCCAACTCCACCGAGATGAACCCCAAAACGCCCCATCCCGTCATCTCGCTCCTCGAAGAGCAGCAGCGGGTCGTCGACAAAGGGGGCACCATGCGCCTGGGCGCCTTCGTCTGCACCCTCCGCGACAAAACCCGCGCCCAAAAAGCGTATGGCACCTCCCAGGTCTCCGAGCGGCACCGGCACCGCTATGAATTTAACAACGCCTACAAAGCCGACCTCGAAGCGGCCGGCCTCATCTTCTCCGGCGTCTACGAGCGGGGCGATTTGTGCGAAATCGCCGAGATCAAAGACCACCCGTGGATGCTCGGCGTCCAGTTCCACCCCGAGTTCAAATCTAAACCCCTCGAACCCCACCCCCTCTTCAAGGCCTTCATAGACCATGCGCATCGCAGCCGTTGATTATGGCCTCAAGCGAATCGGCCTTGCGATCTCGGACGAGTCGCACAAGATCGCCTTCCCCCTCAAGACTGTCGCCTCCCTCAAAGAGGCGGTCGCCCTCCTGCGCACCCGCATGCCACTCTCCCTCATTGTCATCGGTCTCCCCCTCACTCTCAAGGGCGCAAAAAGCGAGATGGCGCGCCACGTCGAGTCGTTTGCCGCAGAGCTCTCCAAGACCCTCAACGTGCCGATCCACTTTCTCGACGAGCGGCTCTCGTCCAAACAAGTGGAGCGCGACCTCTCCCACCTTTCCCGCCGCGACCGCGCCTCTCATTCCGACACCGCCGCCGCCACCCTCCTCCTCCAAACCTACCTAGACCAGAAATCCGTTAGCTCTTAAAGTCTCCTGATCCAACAGGAGTTTTTTATGGTTACAGCCCTTTGTAGAACAGCTGCACCTTATATAAGAGTCCCCCTCGCAAGGGCATTCGCCACAACGCCTCCGGGTCTTGCTCTACGCGAATTGCGCGATCAGATTTCCGACATCCGAGATCTGGCTACGTCGCACATAGGAGTATCTGTAACTGCTGGATACACTTCCCTTCCCCTCATATTGATGGCGCTTCCCGATGCTTTGAGCGCGTCTTTCGATTCCGTTCATGTGGTAGCAGCACTTATAGGATCGGGCATTACAACCGTCTATTTCCAAGGCGCCCGAGCGGAAAATGCAACAGCCTCCCGTTTAGAGGATGAGTTGGAAAAGTTGGAAGCACAATCGCCTGCCCACATACGCACATTAGATGCCGAATATCGGGACAAACGAATCGACCGATTATTTGCAAAACGGTCGAACATTTCTGACACCCAAATCCTCTGTTCCAGCGTGCCTCCCAGTATTATTTTGGCTTCATGTCTCGGTTTTTTCAGCGAGTTTCCGGCCGGCGCGTGGGTCGGCGGACTCGCCCTAGTAGCCAGTACCTATAAAGAATATAAGTGCGATGATGAGTTAAAGGAACTCTCACGCGAGATCGCGTCGCTCCAGGCGCAAAAGGCAACCGAACCGCCACTCTCCTCCTACAAACTTTTCTAGATCAGAAGCGATAGATCCTCTAACATTCCATATATGACCTCACACCCTCTCGAGGAGCCGGGGCGCGCCTCGCGCAACATCGATCCGTGCATTGTCGTGATCTTCGGCGCCACCGGCGATTTGACGGGGCGCAAGTTAGCCCCCGCGCTGTACAACTTAGCAAGAGAGGGGATGCTCCCCGGCTCCTTTGCAACGGTGGGATTTGCGCGGCGCGAAAAGAGCGATCAGACCTTCCGCGAAGAGCTCAAAGCCGACGTCGCAAAATTCTCAAGGGTCAAACCCCTCGATGAGGCGGTGTGGAATACCTTCGCCGAGCACCTCTATTACCACCAATCGGAGTTCGACCAGCCGGAAGGTTATGCGAAGTTAAAGAAACGCCTGGAAGCCCTCGACCAGCAGCTCGGCACCCGCGGCAACCGCTTATACTACATGTCGGTGCAGCCCAAGTACTTCCCCGTCATTGTCGAGCAGATGAAACGGGCGGGTCTCCTCTACGATCCCCATGTAGAAAAGCAAAAGTGGTCGCGCGTCGTCATCGAAAAACCGTTTGGCCACGACACCGACTCGGCAAAAGCGCTGCAGCAACAGCTCGACGCGGCGCTCGACGAGTCGCAGATGTACCGGATCGACCACTACTTAGGTAAAGAGACGGTTCAAAACCTACTCGTGTTCCGCTTTGCCAACTCGATCTTCGAATCGCTCTGGAATTACAAGCACGTCGATCACGTCCAGATCACCGTCGCCGAAGACCAGGGCATCGGCACGCGCGGCGCCTTTTTCGAGGAAGAGGGGATCCTCCGCGACATCGTCCAAAACCACATGATGCAGCTCCTCTCGCTCGTCGCGATGGAGCCGCCCGTCAATTTAAGCGCGGATGCGATCCGCGATGAAAAGGTGAAGGTGCTCCAATCGGTGCGCACTGTCGACTTCAACCACGTGGTGCGCGGTCAGTATGCGAAGGGTTTTTGCAACGGCGAGCCGGTCTCAGGCTACCGAGAAGAGCCCAATGTCAAGCCCAACTCCGCTATCGATACCTACACCGCAATGCGCCTCTTCGTCGACAACTGGCGCTGGGCCGGCGTCCCCTTTTATCTCAGAGCGGGCAAGCGGCTCCCCAAGCGCGTCACGGAGATCGCAATCATCTTCAAAGATGCGCCAGGCGTCCTCTTTCAGGGAGAAGGGCGCAAAAATCCCCCGAATGTCCTCGCGATCCGCATTCAGCCCGATGAGGGAATCGCGCTTAAGACAAATTGCAAAGTCCCCGGCCCTTCCAGCCCCATTCGACCCGTGCTCATGGACTTCCGATACGGCTCCTACTTTGGCGCTTCCTCGCCCGAAGCCTACGAGCGGCTCATTTGGGACTGCATCATGGGCGACAGCACCCTCTTTGCCCGCAGCGATGAGGTAGCCCACTCCTGGCGCATCATCACCCCCATTCTACAAGAATGGGCCAAACAGACGCCGCAGTTGCCTAACTACGAAGCCGGCACATGGGGACCCGTCGCGTCAGACGCGATGATCGCGCAAGATGGGCGAACCTGGCGCACGCCATGAGCATCCTCATCCAAGAACTCGTCCCTCCAGCCCAAATCGAACCCACACTCAAACGCATTTGGGAAGAGCTCAAGCTCGAAAATAAAACGCGCGCCTCCCTCTTCAACCTCATCGTCTTCCACCGCCTCTCCGGCCGCACCGATTACCTCCGCTTCCTCACCCAGCGGATCCTCGAGAAATTCCCCTGCCGCATCCTCTTCATCACCCTCGAGCCCGAAGGCGCCTACCTAAAAACCGCCGTCTCAGCTATCGCAACTGGCTCAGGCTCAACTGCTTGCGATCAAATCGACATCGGCGTCACCGAATCGCATCTCGACCGAATCCCCTCCCTCCTCCTGCCGCACCTCACCCCCGACTTGCCCACCTACCTCCTCTGGGCCGAAGACCCCAACCAATTTTCCTCCCTTTTCGCCGCCATCCGCCCCCTCGCGGCGCGCCTCATCTTCGACTCCGAATCGACCGACAACCTCGCCCACTTTGCCCGCACCATTCTTCCCCTCTATCCTGCCCAAGAAATTGCCGATCTCAACTGGGTGCGCACCCTCGGCTGGCGCGATCTCTTCTCCACTCTTTTTGACACACCCGCTTCACTTGCCCTCCTCAAGTCGACCCAACAGCTCACTCTCGTCTACAACGGCCGCACCACCGACTCCTTCTGCCATCCCCAAACGCAAGCGCTCTATCTCACCCATTGGCTCACCTCGCGCCTCGGCACCGCCCTCCCCACGACCCTCTCCTCTGGCGATTCTCCCTCCGTCAATCCTGGCTATCTCCTCCAACTCGACCTCCAACTTCCAAACAACGCCCACTATCGCATCGCCCGCGACCCCAATCACCCCACCCACATCCACATCGAAACGCCCGACCGGTGCACCACCTTCCTCCTCCCCGCCACCGCCGCCCTTCCCTCCCTTGTCCAAGAGATCACCGCCGACGGCACAAGCCCCCACTTCCTCGACACCCTCCGAGTGCTCAAGTGAAACGCCTATTGATGATCGCCGGGCCCAACGGCGCAGGCAAAACGACCTTTAGCCACGAGCTCATCGCCAGCTCCTCCCTTCTCTATGAATATCTCAACGCCGACGAGATCGCCCGCGGCCTCGCCCCGCTCCACCCCGAAAAGATGGCCCTCACCGCGAGCAAGCTCATGATCCAACGGCTCAAAGAGCTCCTCAAATCCAATCAGAGTTTTGCCTTCGAAACGACGGCCGCCGGTACCAACTACGTCCATCACCTCAAGCATGCCAAAGCACAAGGCTATGAGATCAATCTTATCTTCTTATGGCTCGATAGTCCCCAACAAGCAGTACGGAGAGTCGCAAAGCGAGTAAAACAGGGCGGCCATGACATCCCTGAAAAAACCATTATTCGCAGATATTATGCGGGCGTGAAAAACCTTCTCTCTGCCTATCTACAAATTGCCGATCGCGCACTGATCATCGACAACTCTGCAGAAGAAATCCCGAAACAAGTGATTGCGATTCAACACTTGCCAAAACCACTCAAAATTGTACACTTAGATAGTTGGACGAAATTAGAACAGGCAGCTCATGAAAGATGAATTTTGCGAGTTTCTCCTCAAGGTTCACGAGAGGAGTTGCCAACGCGCCCTCGAGACAGCTGTTCGTACAAACACAGCTTTGGTGTTCTCCCGTAAGGGGAAGATTGTCGAGGTGAAGCCCCCTTTCAAGTATGTGATGGTTTCGACGAAGAAAAGGGCAAAATGAGGCGCGTGTGGGATGAAAGGCGGGTGCTGGAAATTGCAGACGATGCAGTGGCATTTGCTGTGACACATTGGCTTGAAACGGCGCGAGAGGCCATTGCGCTGCGCGGCCGCTTTGCGGTCGCTTTGTCGGGCGGCTCGACGCCCAAGGCGATCTATGAGCGGCTCGCACGAGAGGCACATGCGTTGGATTGGTCCAAAGTGTGGCTCTATTGGAGCGATGAGCGGTGTGTGCCCCCGCATGACCCCAAGAGCAATTACAGAATGGCCATGGAGGCGGGGCTGAAGAGCCTCCCCATTCCGGTGCGGCAGATCCTGCGCATGCCGGGCGAACTGGAGCCCCGCGCAGCGGCGGAAAAATACGAGCGGCAGCTCGAGGGGCATGTATTGGACCTCGTGATGCTGGGAGTGGGCGAAGATGGCCACACCGCATCGCTGTTTCCTGGAACGGCCGCACTCGAGTTAAAGACGCCGCGAGTGGCGGCCAACTACGTGGAAGCGGTGAAAGGATGGCGGCTTACGTTGACGCTGCGCGCGATTTGCGAAAGCCGACAAGCTGTCCTCTATGCTTTAGGCAAGGGGAAGGCGGAGATTGTGCGCGAAGTGCTTCAGAATAGGTCGCTTCCGGCAAGTTTAGTCGGGACGGAACAACATCCTGCGCTCTGGATTCTCGATCATGGAGCAGCTGGTTTAATTTCTTCAAAGTAGACGTTCACCTTCTCCTGGTTTTGTTCGTGCACCCACGAATAGCGAAGCGCGCGCTGCCACTCCATGTCTTGCCACCCCTTAAGCTTTAAAGTGCCTACGTTCGGCTCAAACAAAAATCCCAAGGAGGCGTTTATCCGGATATAGAGCATCGTATGGCAGTCGACCTCCGGAACCTCAAACGTCGTGAGATACACGCCGGGCGGCAGGGTGTACACAATTTTGTGGGCTTCACTCAAGGCATAGCGTTGATAGGGGCTGATCCGCAGGTCTGGCGGCACGCGCTTCTTCAAGTGCTGGAAGAGAACCGCCGATTCAGGCACAGACGAGCGAAAGCAATCGCCGATCGCCGCAATCCGCGCCTCTTCCGACGACCACCCCAAGCGCTCCAGTCGGTAATAGAGGGCCGCAAACAAAACGGACGATCCCGTGCAAACTCCGCTCCATCGCTTGTCCACATCGTGAAAATCGGGATGGGTTCGAATGAGGCCCCGAATCTTATCGAGAGAGGCATCCCAGAAGGTCTGTTCCGCGGGGGCCAGGACCGTAAAGCGGCCCAATACCTTCACCCGCTCCATCAAAGTCCGGCACTGGACCATCTCCCAATACTCGTGGACTCGGGCGACAAACCGCTCAATCTGCGTGCGGAAATCGTCGTACGTTCGGTAGAAAGGCATTTCTTTTGCAGCGCGCAAGCGATCCAACAATGAATGGGCGCCAAGTAAAAATTCTACTGTCATAGCGCGAGATATTCTGCTCCAATCGTCGATTTTTGTGGTAGACTCTTGCGCCTATGAACGTGCTCGGCATTGAAACCACGTGTGATGAGACCGCGATCGCCGTCGTCCGCGATGGGGTGGAGATCCTCCACCAAGCGGTCGCCTCTTCGGCCGACCTGCATCAGCTCTTCGGCGGCGTCTTCCCCGAATTGGCCTCGCGGCGCCATATTGAGGTGATCGGCCCCCTCTTGCGCGAGGCGCTGGCGTTCCCGATCGATCTGATCGCCGTCGCCCATACGCCGGGGCTGGTGGGGTCGCTGCTGGTGGGGCTGCAGGCGGCGCAGGGGCTCAGCCTCGCCCTGGACAAACCGTTGGTGGGAGTCAACCACGTGGAGGCGCATCTCTATGCGGCGATGATGGAGGCCCCGCGGCTCTTCCCCGCCTTAGGATGGGTGGTCTCCGGGGGACACACGCTCCTCTATCGGATGGAGGGGCCCACCCGGCTCCACCTATTAGGCACAACTGTGGATGACGCCATCGGCGAGGCCTTCGACAAGGTGGCCTCCCTGCTGGGATTACCCTACCCGGGCGGCCCCCATGTCGAGCGGCTCGCCCGCCAAGGCAATCCGGCCTCTATCGCGCTGCCGATAGGCAAGGTGCGCGGCTCTCCCCTCGATTTGTCCTATAGTGGGCTCAAGACGGCCGTCCAATATGCGCTGGCGAAAAACCCCGCACCATCCGATCTGGCCGCCGCCTTTCAAGAAGCGGCCTTTGAGGCGCTTGTGACCCGGACCCGCCTGGCCCTGGCAGAGGGCGGCTATCAAGCGATTTATTTAGGCGGGGGCGTCACCGCCAATGCGCGTCTCAAAGAGCGCTTTGCCCAGGCGTTCACCCTTCCGATTTTCTTCCCGCCCATCGCGCTTGCCCTCGACAACGGCGCCATGATCGCAGGCTTAGGCTACCACCTCTACCGAGAGCGCGGGGCAGATCCCCTTGACCTAGAGGCGCGTCCCCGCTATAATTTCGGACTTTAAAAGGGTTATCTCCATGGCAAAAAACCGCGCACGCGAAATCATCAAGCTGAAGAGCACCGAATCGACCGAGTGTCTCTGGACTGTCAAAAACAAGCGGAACACCACCGAGCGCCTCGAGCTGAAAAAGTTTGACCGCTCGCTGCGCCGCCACGTCGTCTTTAAAGAAGCGAAGTAAGAATCACCGTGGGGTACGAGCTCCGGATCGCTTTCACATATCTGTGGCCGCGTCGGGGCTCCCTCTCCCGCTCCTTCCTCTCCCTCCTATCCGTTTTTCTCATCTCCCTCGTCGTTTGGCTGGTGCTGGTCTTCCTCTCCGTCACCGGCGGCATTGAGCAGCGCTGGATCGGCAAGCTCACCTCGCTCCACGCCCCCATCCGCCTCAGCCCCACCGACGCTTACTACCAATCCTACTACTACCAAGTCGACAGCCTCTCCGCCGCCTCCAACTTCTCGCTCAAGTCGATCCACGAAAAGGCGGTCAGCCCCTCTACCGACCCCTACTCCCCCACCACAGACGCCGAAGTGCCCCGCTCTTGGCCCGCCCGAGAGCCTCTCGACCTCGTGAAGGG
>CAYGOG010000044.1:0-7700 GCA_964351415.1 uncultured bacterium
TGTGTGGGGTGCGTGGCGCAACCGCCGGGCAAGCGGCGGCCTGTTTACGCTGCGGCGGGGGATGGGGTCGCTTGTGGATCGGCTTGCCGACGGGTTGGAGGTGCGGCGCGGCGAGCCGGTCGCAGCGGAGTGGGATCGGGTGATTGTGGCGCTGCCCGCAGAGGAGGCGATGCGCCATTGGGGAAAAGCTCCTTTGCCTCACTCCGATTTGACCGTTGTCAACCTCGTGTATCGGCGCAAGCAGTGGCCTGTGCGCGGATACGGCTATTTGGTGCCGCAAAGCCCCTTTTTAGGCGCGATTTTCGACTCCTCCATTTTTCCCGAGCAAGATGGGGACGGGTGTGTGCGCACAACGGTGTTTTTAGAGAGAGGGGGCGTGGAAGAGGCGGTGCGGGGCATCGCAGAGCACGTGGGCGTGCGCGAGGAGCCCGTGGGGACGCTGCTGACGCGGGCGCGGCTCCCGCAATACGGATTGGGGCATCGGCAGCGAGTGGCCGATCTGCCTACAGATGCGACAGGCAATTACCTCAACGGCCTTTCAGTGGAAGCCTGTGTCAGTAAAATTTTTAATATATAGATTTGTATTCGCCTTGTTGTTATAATAAAGGAGTATAATCTCGTCTTAATATGGGGTAATATGACTTTAGTTCACTTTCCATCTAATATCTCTACGTCGTGTGGCAACGAAGAAGAGGCGGAGCGGTTCTATGAGAAAGAGGGGGCGCTGTTGCAGCGGTGTGCTGCGCTCCGCGATCGGATAGAGCAGCTCGGTCTTTCGTGGAACCGCATCGTCCCGTCAGATGCAAAGGCAGAGCTTTCTTCGCTACAAGAGGAGATAAAGCGGTTGCCCGCTGCGTCGACCCAGGTGGTTCAAGTCGTTGCGAACGCGCTTGAAGAGGGGGTCTCCCGATTGCGGTTTCGACAGGCCTTTCCGATTGTGTCGGAGCTCGACCGCGACTCGCTCATTCCGAATGCTGCGGATCAGCTGCCCGAAAAAACATTGAAGCGGATGGAGCGGACGGTTGCCGCGGCAAAACGGCTCTTTGAGAGGGGGAATCCGCGGGCGATTGCGTTGATGAATGCCCTCGAGAAAGCTATCCTGTAAAATTTTTACTTTACTCTTTAAGGCTCCGACCTCTATAACCTTCCCCCTTCTAAGCCAAACAGGAGGAATAAGGTTATGGCAGTAAACATAGTAGATCGGAGCAAGGGCCTGTGCTCATGTGGTTCAAGCCCTGCGACCGTACGGTTTGAGAAACCAGGATTTGTCGCGCGCAGGGGGACGCCTAAAGAACCCGTTGCGGAAACGACGCGGCTCCAATTGGCACAACAACTGATTGCCGGATTTGGCCAAGTTGTGGTGGATGCGGCGACCACTCTCCATGCGGGAAAAGGGCTGGTTGAGTGGCTGGGTGCCGTAAAAGTCGTCTTGTTTGACGACTTTTCTAACTGGGCTGAAATAGTGCAGCGGGTCAAACTCCTGTGGGATGTCCATGCAGGGAATCGCGCCCACTTGCCCGGTTGGGTGGCTTCTGTGGAAACGAGCGGAGGGGCAGCTGCAGCGCGGCCCACTACGCCCGCATTAGAGGGAGGCCATATCGCCATCATCGTGCAGGAAGATGGGACGCCTGAGCCCGATAACGAAGCAGGAGTCAAAGCCGAGCTGGTACGGAAATCGGGGGGCACAGTTTCCGATGCCGAGATCGATCGGCTGGCGACAGTGTTTATCGGCAAATATCGACTTGCGGGCCGTGTCTCACACGGTGGGTACTTGGCTTGGCAGGTGGCTCTGTTGAAGGCGGCAGGAGTTGGAATAACGCTGCAAGCAGATCTCCTCCGACAATTTCGCTTGCCCGCTGAGTACGGCAAGGGCGAAGAGAAGCCAGCTCCCATTACCGTTGCGGGCAAATCGTTTGCGACAGCTGTGACAGCGCGGTTCAAAACATTCCACCTGCAGAAGAAAGGAGAGGTGAGCTTTAGCGATGCAGAGGCGGTACGTCTGGGCGAACAGCTGGAGCGGACCTTTACCTATCTCAAGTTGGGCGATGTGAGCCGGACTGAAGCAGATGCAGCGATGCTCTTTCTGCTCGATGCAGCGGGATGGCTCGACCGCGCCATGATGGAAAAAGTCGCGGCGCTTGGCGAAGGGGATCCTGACGTCGAACACCTCGTCGCATTCTACAAGCCTGCCGAAGCTGTAGCGGCTCCGGAAGGTGTCGCAGTAGAGGGCGGTGCAGTAGCGGCGGCGGTATAGGATGCCGATGCTTCCCGGCACAGTCAAAGCTACAGTAGGAGATATCCTGTGTGGCGGATGTTGTGGAGGCGTTCAAGTGATCGTGAGTCCCCCTTCAGGGACTCACGACTTGCATGCCTATTTTGAGCGGATGGTGGGAGATCGGGAGATCGCTCGCCAAGGAGTCGAACGACTGGCGCGTGAGACCGCGGATCCCCGCTATACGCACCTTTCGCCGGCAGATCAACTCATGCTCCGCGGTTTTGCGTTCAAAGATACACTCGCGTCCAAGGTAAAAGAACTCGCCCCTATGTTAATTGAGGCGGCGAAGCAAAAATTGCAAAAACAGTTGCACGCTGCAAGCACTCCCGCTCCACGAGAGGGGAGCGCAGCTCCGGCGCGGTTGCACCGGAAATTTTCCTATGAACGGATTGCCGCAGTTGTCGAATTAGGTGTGGGAGTCGACCCTGCAAGTGCAGCCGCCGTGGCGGCTCAATTGCCCGACGCGTTGGCGCGGTATGGAGAAGATGGAACGGATCAAACGGCTCTGCTGAAAGTAGCGGCGATGATCGCCGGATCCTCGGGAAGTCTCAAGGTGGATCGCACTACGATTGCTGCGGGAGGAGGGGGTGCTGCGGCGCCTTAAGGGCATCGCCTGCCGAATACCCCCACTGCTTCCATTGGGCGAGCAGAGGGTCATCGTCGCGCGGCAAATAGCGCGCCCGCGAAAAGGTATAGGTAATCAGATACCCGATCATATCATCCGTGTAGAGGCCCCAATCAAACGGAGTCCGCGGCGCCACTACAACCGCATCGCCTGCGCGGAGCGGGCTGGCGGAGAGATCGCGCGCGCTGGCGCATACGAGAATGCCCCCTACAAGTCCATTGACCGAGCCGAGCTCTTCCAAGAGGCAGCGCAGGAGCAGAGGCGACTCAATCCACCGATCCCACCCCATCCGGATCGTCGGCTCTTTTGCAAGCGAGGCGAGGAGAGAGGGGAGCATCCGCCCGGCCGCGATTTGCTTGAGTTGCGCCGATTCAAACCAGTGCTTCCCGCGCAGCGGCAGCAACTTTTCCGCCGCGACCACCTGGTCATAGGCAATGAACCCCTGCTCCGAAAACACCTTGATTTGCTGTGGCGAGACAAACGGTTTCATAGGGAACTCACACGGGTGAGGGCTTCACGAATGACAGATTGCGGCGCAAAGCCGGAAAAACGGACAAATCCCTCGCCGGAGAGGCCAAACCCGCGACCCGGGACGGTGACAATGTGCGCGCCGTGCAGCAAGCGGTCGAAAAACTGCCACGAGGTGAGCCCCTGCGGCGCCTGACACCACACATAGGGGGCATCCACGCCACCAAAGACCCGATAGCCCAGCTTGCGCAAGCCCGCGCCCATCTCCTGCGCCTGCGCTAAAAAGGCGTCGGTCGCCTCGCGGATGTGCCGCTGCCCCTCATCGGTGTAGAGCGCCTCTGCTGCCCGCTGAATCGGATACGAGACGCCATTGGTTTTCGTGTCGACCCGCCGCAGCCACAGATCGCGTAAAGATACGCCATCGATCTGCACCTTCTGAGGCACCACCAAGTACGAGCACCGAATGCCCGTAAAGCCAGCCGATTTGGAAAAGCTGCGCGCTTCAATCGCGACCTCATCGGCGCCCGGAATCTCATAGATGCTGCGCGGCACGTCCTGCGACCGCACGTACGCCTCATAGGCGCCGTCGAAGAGAATGAGCGCGCCCCACTCGCGCGCCTTTTCAACCCACTGCACCAGCGTCTCCCTCTTCAGCCCCACGCCAGTCGGATTGTTCGGCGAGCACACGTACATCAAGTCCACTCGCCTTGCCGGCGGCCCCGGGGAAAACCCATTGGCCTCTGTGCAGGGGACGTACTCAATTCCCCCATACCGCCCCGAGGTTAACAGCCTCTGCGTCCGCCCTCCCATCACCGCGCTGTCGACATAAGCGGGATAGGTGGGATCCAACACGGCAATGCGGTTGCCAGGGCCAAAGAGTTCCTGGATATCGCACAGATCATTGCAGGCCCCGTCCGAGATAAACACCTCGTCGGGCGCCACCCCCAACCCCGCATAGTCGACTTTGGCAATGGCCTCCCTCAGAAACCCATAGCCAGGGCAGGGACCATACCCCTTAAAACTCTCCACATGGCCCAGCTCATCCGTTGCAACCTTCAGAGCTTCAAGAGCTAAGGATGGCACCGGCCGGGTAAAGTCGCCCACCCCCAACCTCAATAGGGGGGTCCCTTTGGGCAGGGCGGCGACCCGCTCGTCGATCTCGCTAAAGAGGTAAGAGCCGGAGAGCTTGAGGTAGTGTCGATTGAGGCGGGCCATAGATAGCTAAATAGCATACTAAAAGGGGGTTATTCCCTGCTATCAAGCTTTTAATTTAGTATACATATTGTTAAGTTTTTGTTATGATATACGAACTTAACTCAAGGAGAAGCCTATGGCAGCGGCGAGCAATAATAACGGTAGAGTGGATGGGAGCGGATCAGGTCGAATGACGCCCGCTGACACTTCTGCTGCTGAAGATGCTGCTAGAGTAGCAGAGGTCGTAGAGGCGATGCTGTATATGACCATCTTCAACCCAGAAGGATTAAGCGTCCAGCAGAGGCGTGCAATCAGCAGGGTTATTGAGCGCCCAGAAGAGTATCTTGCAGCAACAGTGAGGTTTCTAGGGGGAATGCGTCCAATAACAGCAGAGCCCATCAGGAGAGGGCAGCCTGAAGAAGCACAAGCAGCGTTAGGCGCTGCTGGACAGGAGCTCCCAGGTAGTGCAGACGGACGCCGCTTAGAGGCTCGTGAGGGAGAGAGACACCGTGAGGTAGTGGAACGATTGGATGATCTTGAGCGTACACAAGCGACTCTTCTAGCGGAACAGTTGAGTTCCCTTGAGCGTGAACAAGCGAATCTTCGGATGTTGAGGACGGTCTTGCGGGCAGGTTTGGTTGCGCTTGCAGCAATAGGGGCTGCCATGCTTCTGTTCCCGAGATCATAAGGGGCAAAGCTCTTCTGCATATATATAAACTTAATTCAAGGAGAAGCAATGGCAGCGGCTAGCGGTAGAGTGGGTAAGCCGGATTTTGGGACGATGTTCAGTGCTGCTGGAACAGATGCCCTGATGCCTTTTCTGGACCTGCGGTCAGCAGCCAATTTGGCTACAATAGGACGCAATTTCAGGTTGACACAAGATCAAATTCGGCGCACAGCAAGTCGTGACGAATGGTATGCCATTGCGCAGAGAATGTCACCTGCGAAACGCGGGATTACCCGAATGCCTGATGAGGTGCTATTTTTATATGGAACACCTGCCCAGCAAGAGGCATTTCGAAGAGAACACCCTGAAGCTTATTTGAGGGAGGCCGTCCAATTCTGGAAGCGATTTAATAGAGAAAGAGAGCAACTCATGCCTATTTTTTCAGGATTGAATGAGACGGCACAGCGGGAAATCTTCTTACGGACAGATTCGAATGTAGGATTGGATATTCTCGTACGTCCTCTAGCAGAGAGACAGCATGTAGACCCGGGTACAGTTTTAGAGTGGCTACAAAACCGTCCGCTCGAAATACCAGATGGTAACGTCGAAGAGTTCACCTTGCTTAAACGAGGAGCCCTCATCAGGGCATTGCCTGAACAATACAAAAGGATGTTGTTTTCGGAGATCGCAGCCGAAAGGCAGGAAGAGCTTCGGGGTCTTTACCCTGAGTTGCGCGCAGTCGAACCACTAGAAGACGAAGAGCTGAGGCTGGGGCTAATACACCTCAGGAGAGAACGAGAGGCGAGATTGATAGAGCTTCACGGGCTCGTAGAGAGAGGCGGGATTTCTTCTCGAGAGTTTCGTAAGCGGGTAGGGCCTCACGTGCCGGGTTCTGGTTTCTTTGAAGGATTGGATGTCCCCACACAACGCTACTACTTTTTCAATGTTCTGTATTCGGAGCGATGGCTTCATCGCCCGAATGATGAAACGCGCCTTGCACTCTTACGATATCCAGATCTGCGGGTCCTTTATCTCGAGAGGGCTCCATCCTATATGTCGACACTCGATGAAGGGTTGGAGGACGGAAGTATCATGACGATGAGGATTGGAGATCTAACTAGGATAAGGGAGGGCGAAGAGGGGGGCCGGTTGCGGCTCGCGGATATTCAGTGGAACAGGATTATTCGGGTGTGGGGGCCTGGTTTCTGTGTATGTTTTGGTGCGGTTTTAGCAATGAGACTTGCAGAGTTTCTGTTTCCGAGATCATGAGGTAAATCCCGCGAGCGCTCTTCCGCTGAAATCGCGCGCGCGCCATACTGATCTCTATGATTACGTTGGCGCAGCTGCAGGCGCGGATTGCCGAGGTCGAAGAGCGGCTAGGTGTTTTTTTCGAAAATAAGAAATTCCTTGAATTGGCGTTTGTCCACCGGTCGTATGTGAACGAGCACAAGGATGTGCCTGAACACAATGAGCGGCTGGAGTTTCTGGGCGACTCGGTATTGGGGTTGGCGGTTGCCGATTATCTGTATCGGACGCTGCCTGGACGGCCCGAGGGAGAACTGTCGCAGCTGAGGTCCCGGTTGGTCGATGCGCCGAGTTGCGCCAAGTATTTGCTGAAGCTGGGATTGGAGGCGTTTATCTTGCTGGGGCGGGGTGAGGCGAGCAGCGAGGGGCGCAGCAAGGGCTCCATTCAGGCCGATGTGTTTGAGGCGGTGGTAGGGGCAATCTATTTGGATGGCGGGCTGGGTGTGGCTAAGAGTTTTCTATTGCACCACTTTGAGCGGGAGATGAGCGAGGTGATGGGCGCTCCGTCGCGGAATTTTAAGGCGGAACTGCAAGATTATGCTCAGAAAAAATTTCAGAAGACGCCGGTCTATCGGGTGTTGAAGGAAGAGGGCCCCGATCACGCGAAGGTGTTTCACGTGGTGGTAGTGGTGGGCGAGAGCGAGATGGGCGTGGGGATGGGGGCGTCGAAGAAAGAGGCGGAGCAGGCGGCGGCTTCGGTGGCATTGGAAAAGGTGGTCAGGTGAAGGCGAAGGTTAGCTGGAGCTGCACCGAGTGCGGACATGTGCAGGCGAAGTGGAGCGGCAACTGTCCGCAGTGCAAGAGCTGGAATACGCTGATGGAGGAGCTGCAGCAGGTGGGGTTGCGCTATGGGGCGAAAGAGGGGACGCGCGCGGTGCCGATCACGGAGGTGAAATCGGGCGAGTTGAGGCGGTTTGCGACGAAGATGGGGGAGTTCGATCGGCTGCTCGGCGGCGGGATTGTGGAGGGGTCGCTGGTGCTGATTGGGGGCGAGCCGGGGATTGGCAAGTCGACGCTGATGTTGCAGCTCGCACGGGCGCTGGCTGAGGGGGGCAAGCGGGTGCTGTATGTGTCGGGCGAGGAGTCGGCGGAACAGACCGCTTTGCGAGCGCAGCGGCTGGGAGTGGCGCACCGGACGCGCCACTATCCCGCCCAGCTCTCCGGTG
>CAYGOG010000045.1:0-627 GCA_964351415.1 uncultured bacterium
ATCGGGTAGATACCGGCGAAGACGACCGGGTGGATCACTTTAAAGCCGGGGAGGGGAGTGGGTGCGGGAAACTTGTGCAGCGTGACGGTGTCGCCCACTTTGACGTCGGTTGTATTTTTGATGTTGGCGGCAAAGTAGCCCACTTCGCCGGGGAGGAGTTTGTCGACTTGGGTCTCATGGGGCGCAAATTTGCCCACTTCGAGCACCTCGAAGGCCTTGTCGGTGACCATGAAGCGGATGAGCGACTTGCGGGTGATTTCGCCGCTGATAAGGCGGACGTAGACGAGGACGCCGCGGTAGGGGTCGTAGTGGGAGTCGAAGACGAGGGCGCGGCGGAGGTTGTCGGTTGTCGGTTTAGGGGCGGGGATGTCGGTGATGATCTGCTCGAGGAGGGCGGGGACGCCGATGCCCGTTTTGGCCGAGATTTGGGCGGCGCGGGAGGCGTCGAGGCCGATCACCTCTTCAATTTGTTTTTTGACCCCTTCGACGTCGGAGGCGGGGAGGTCCACTTTATTGATGACGGGGAGGATTTCGAGGTTCCGGTCGAGGGCGAGGTGGACGTTTGCAAGTGTCTGAGCCTGAACGCCTTGCGTGGAGTCCACTAATAAGAGCGCGCCTTCGATGGCC
>CAYGOG010000045.1:637-7667 GCA_964351415.1 uncultured bacterium
GGCTTGGACGCCCTGTGTGGCGTCGACGACGAGGAGGGCCCCTTCACAGGCGGAAAGCGAGCGGGAGACTTCGTAGGAGAAGTCGACGTGGCCGGGGGTGTCGATGAGGTTGAGCTGGTATTCGGTGCCGTCCTGGGCCTTGTAGTGCATGGTGACGGGGCGCGCCTTGATGGTGATCCCTTTTTCCCGCTCGAGCTCCATGTTGTCGAGGAACTGTGCCTGCATCTCCCGTTTTTGGACCGTGTTCGTGAGCTCGAGGAGGCGGTCGGCGAGGGTCGATTTCCCGTGGTCGATGTGGGCGATGATGGAAAAATTGCGGATATGGGATTGGCTCATAATCTAAGAGAGTATCTCATATCCTCTATTGGCTGAAAAGTAGCCTTGCATTTTAGAGAACACAGGATATGCAGGATCGTCGCGCTAACGCGCGCCGGCAGGATAAAAAATCATCCTGCTTATCCTGCCCCCGAGCGTTAGCGAGGGGTTATCCTGCCCATCCTGTTCTTTCTCCGGGCAGAAAAAAACCCTGGGATGGAAGCCATCACAGGGTTTTGGGATAGAATGGACTTACCGTTGTACGGTCGCCATGGCAGGTTGCGCTGCAGGCGCCGCTTTCTCGGCATCGCGTTGCGCTGTGAGGGCGGCAAAGCGGGCGGCGAGGTTGCGCGCGGCGAGGATCCAGACGCCGATGACGACGAATAGGAAGCACGCGATGATCGGCGCCACGTCGGTGATGACACCTGTCGAGCCGACGAGGAGAATCTGTTGGATGATCGATCCACCCGATTTTCCTGCGCGCGCTGCGACGACGTCGATGGCGGCTTTCCCTTTCACTTTCGACTCTTGGTCGAGTGGGATGTAGGCCATCTCTTTTGTGGGGTCAAACAGCGAGTACTTCGTCGATTTGCTCATGAAGTTCTGGATGGTGCCGAAGATCACCGCGAGCATCAGGGGAGTGGTCCCGAGCGCTGCGATCATGCCGGCCATTTGGTCGCGGAAAATCACGAATCCGAAGAAGCCGATCCCGGTGAGGAGAAGGACGACGGGTGTGAAGAGTGCGGCAGGGCCCCAGCCGTAACGGCGAAGGACGTTTCCACCGACGAACAGCATCATGAAGATGGTCGCGGTACCGGTCAGCATGGAGAAGGTCCCCATGAAGTTTTGGTAGTCGTTTGGGTTCGGGTATTGGAGCTTGAGCTGGCTCTTCCAGGTCACTTCGACCAGGTTGATCGAGATCCCGTAGGCCATTACGAGGGTCGCAAGGCACAGGATGTAGGGAGACTTCGCGAGGAAGAGGAGGCTCTCCTTCATCGACATGTTGGGCTTCTCTTTCTTCGCCTTTTTGACTTCAGACGCGTCGTAGAAGCGGGGATCGGTCAAAACTTCTTTATTGATCCACCAGTAGATCGCCATGGTTGCGGCGCAGGCGACGACAACGGCAGCGAGGGTGTAGTTGAGGCACATGCCCCATGCATCGACGCCGGGGGCAAACGAGGAGCGCATGCTGGCGAAGAGCTTGATGAGGAGGCCCGATGGGTACATCGCGATGTTGGCGCCTAGGCCGAAGAGGGCATAGAAGCGCTTAGACTCGGAGACGCGGGTGATGTCGTTGGCAAAGCCCCAGAAGAGGAGCGAAATCGCCACAGAACCCCAGAGTTCCGACATGATGTAGAAAATCGAATAGGTCCAGTTCCGTAAGACGGCGATCAAGCCTTTAAACCCAGCAGGGAGAATAGCTTGCATCGAGTCGCAGAAGGCGATCGGGTGCAGAGCGTCTTTGTAGGGGTAAAGGAGGAGGGCAAAGAGGGCGAAGAAAGCGCCGAAAAAGGCGATGGTTGACATGAACAATTTTTGCTTGTTCATGACGTTGCTCAACTTGGAGTAGACGATCATGAAGAGGATCGCAAATGGAAGGACGCCCCATACTTTTAAGAAGGGGATCGCCTCTGCACCAGACCCGGGGGCGGTGACGATGAGGGTGTCTTTCGTATCACGGAGGATCGTGTAGTTAAAGTTAATGAAGAAAAAGAGGAGGAACATAGGGAGGATCTTCTTCAGCTCGAATGAATGCACGGGCCAGAAGATCGACCGCCACTTTCCAAATTCCTTCGTTGCAGTCTGCGACATCGATTTTATCCTTTTAAGGAGGTTCAAAATATCAACCCAACATCATAGCGGGTTGGAGTTAAAATGCAAGAAAAACTCCCTGGAGATTATTGAGATCTCAAGGGAGTGCAATTTAGGAGGGAAATTTTTAGAGGCTCTCGACGAGGGCTGCTTGACCTTGCTGGACCGCTTGAGCCGCTTCGGCGTAGCTATTCCAGAGCTCGGGCTCGACGCGGTTGTGGCGAAGCGAGGCGATGAGGTCGCGCTTGGCTGCCGCAAGGGTCTTGCGAGGGCTGAGGAGGGTGACGATTTCGCGGTCGCCGGCGATGCGGGCGATGCTGAGCATCCGCTCGAGTTGGCCGCGGGTAAAGTTGAGGTGGTCGCGCCGTTTGCGGGAACCCCGGGGCGCGCGCTGCTTGGGCGCCACAATGATGGGCTTATCCGCATTGAGGACATAGCGCTCAATGATTGCGGCGAGTTCTGCGGGTTGCTTCGTCTTCATCTTGCGGAGGGTAAAGTGGTGCATATAGCCCCCCTCTTTCATAGGAAGATATTTACAAAGGTGGTTTTCGTTTCGACCGCCAATCTTGCGGATCGCCTTTGCAATAACTTCTTCAACTTCTTTTACGCTTTTTGCCATAACAACGGGTCCCATCAAACTCAGAATTGAATCTTAAAATTTTTTGTTATTCCATCTCAAGAGGAATTTTCTTGGGCTATCAAACTGTGATAACACGCAATTGTGGATTCTAAATTGAAGCGCTCTTTTTTTGCAAACAAAAGACAATCCGTTTATTCTATACCTTCATGAATCGCATTTGGATCCTATTACTGTTGCTTGCCTGCGGAAGGGGGCGCGATGCTTGGATGGAGTCCAACGGCCACCCGAAAGTGGTCGCGACGACCTCTCAAATCGGCTATTTGGTGCGGGAAATCGGCGGGGATCGGGTCGATACCTGGGTCTTGATCCGGGGCGGCCTGGACCCCCATAGCTACCAACTCGTGAAGGGAGACGGGGAGCGGCTCGACCGGGCTGACCTGGTGGTGGCCAATGGCTTAGGCCTCGAGCACGGGGCGAGTCTGGCGGCTTGGCTGGAGAGTTCTCCCAAGGTGCTCGCGGTGGGGGCCCAGATGGCGCCCGATCGGCTTTTGGACCTCCAAGGAAGGGTGGATCCCCATATTTGGATGGACGTCTCTCTCTGGCGCGAGGGGGTAGCCCCGATCGCCGAGGCGCTCTCGCAGGTAGATCCGGCGGGGGCCCCCCTCTATGCCGAACGGGCTCAAAATCTAACTCGACAGCTCGACGCTCTGCATGCGGAAATCCGCGCCCGGGTGGGGGGGCTCCCCTCTGAGCGGCGCTACCTGGTGACGAGCCACGATGCCTTCCACTACTTTACCCGCGCCTATCTCGCCAATGATGGGGAGGCGACCTGGCGCGAGCGGGCGACGGCTCCTGAGGGCTTGGCTCCCGAGGGGCAAATCAGCCCTGCCGACCTCCGCGAGGTGGTGACCTATCTAAAGCAGCACCCGGTGGGCGTCATTTTCCCCGAGACCAACGTGAGCCGCGATGCGATTTCGCGCATTGTGCTCGCGGGGAGCGAAGAGGGGCTGCAGGTGGCGGTGTGTTCAGAGCCACTCTACGGCGATGCGATGGAAGACGACTATGCCGCCTCGATGCGGCACAATGTGGACGTGATGGTCCGTTATTTGGGGGCTCCGTGAAAGCGCAAGGCCTTTGCGTCAACTATGGCGACCGCGCGGTGTTGCGCGACATCACCTGCGAGATTCCGCGGGGCAAAATGGTGGGGATTATCGGCCCCAACGGCGCCGGCAAAACGACGCTATTGAAAGCGTGCTTGGGGCTCATCGACCCGATTGCGGGCGAGGTCAGCTTAAGCGCGCAGCGGAACCAGATCGCCTATGTGCCGCAGAGGGGGACGGTCGACTGGGACTTCCCGATCACCGCTCTCGAGGTGGCGCTGATGGGGCGCACCTGCAAATGGGGGCCGTTTGGCCGACCGCGCAAAGCCGATCGGGAGGCCGCACAGCGCGCCCTTGAACAGGTGGGCCTGGGCCCGTTTGCGGACCGCCAAATCGGTGAATTCTCCGGCGGGCAACAACAGCGGCTGTTTTTAGCGCGCGCGCTGATGCAGGAGGCGGAACTGTTCTTGCTCGACGAGCCGTTTACGGGCGTCGACTTGGCGACGGAGCGGGAGATTGTGCATCTGCTGCAAGCGCTGCGCGCGGAGGGGAAGAGCATTTTTGTCGTGCACCACGACTTGCCGACGGTGGAGAGCTACTTCGATTGGGCGATTCTGCTCAATACGCGCCTGGTCGCAGCGGGACCTGTTGCCGACGTGTTTACGCCTGAGCTTTTGGCGCGCACCTTTGGCCGCAGCCAAAGCCTCTTCGATGAGGCGGCGGCTCTCTCCGCCAAGCGGATCAGCGGCCTCGTATGATGTACTGGAACGACTCGCTCCTGCGCGCCCCATTTTTCGGGTCGATCCTCATCTCGATGATGGCGGCGTGGATGGGGACTCTCCTCTACCTGCAGCGGCGCACTCTCGTCGGCGAATTGGTGTCGCACGCCTCGTATCCGGGGATTGTGTTGGCGATTTTGCTCTCCTCGGGATTGGCGCCCGATTGGGCCGTTGTGCTCGGCGGCATTGCGACGTCGTGGTTCGTCCTGCGCGCGCTGAGGGCCATGGAGCGGCGCAAAACGTCGACCGATGCGGCGCTCACATTTTTGCTCGCCTCGAGCTTTGGGATCGGCATTTTAGCCGTTTCCTATTTGCAGGGGACGCTGCCGCGCGCCACGCTCCTCTTGCAGAGTTTTCTCTACGGACAAGCGGCGACGCTCACCGACAGCGCGGTGCGCACCTATGCTCTGCTCGCGGGATGCATCGCCCTCTGCTGGTTCGCGGTATTCCCTCTCTTGCGCACGCATCTGTTTGACCGCACCTTTGCGCAGAGCGTCGGCGTGCCGGTCCAGCGGATCGACCGGCTGATTCTCCTGCTCACGCTGTGCACCATTGCACTCGGCATCCGGAGCGTCGGCGTGATCTTGATGACCGGGCTTTTGATTGCGCCCCCGGTGGCGGCGCGCGCGTGGACGAATCGATTGGGGACACTGCTGCTCTTAGCGGGGGGCATCGGCGCCTTGAGCGGCCTTGTGGGACTCGTCCTCTCCGTCGAGGGCGCACTGGCGTGGAAGGCCCACATGGGACTTGCGCGCTTTACGCTGCCGACGGGACCGGTGATTGTCCTTGTGGGGAGCGCGTGTGCGCTGGTGTCGCTGCTGATTGCCCCCAAGCGGGGGTGGATTGCGCGGTGGTTCCGCTCGCGGGCATTCCGCCACAAGGTGCAAGAGGAGCATTTGCTCAAGGCGCTCTGGAAGCGGGACCCGATCGCGCCCACGCGGGCCTATCAGAGATTGGTGAGACAGGGGTGGATTGCCCCAGATGGGAAGCTGACCGAAGATGGCGAGCGGCGCGCCGCTTCCATCATCCGGCTGCACCGCCTCTGGGAAGTGTACCTAACAGAGCTGGGCGTCGATCCGCATCAGGTGCACGGCAGCGCCGAGGAGATGGAGCACGTGCTCACGCGCGAGATGGAGGAGCGGTTAACGCGACTCCTCGCCAATCCGAAAGCCGATCCGCACGACCAGCCTATCCCTGAACGGGGGGCCAAGCGATGAATCCCTATTGGGGCACCGACTTCATTTCATTTCTCGCGCTCTTTGTGCAACGCGTGTGTACGGGCGCGATTCTACAGCCGACCTCCGATGAGATCCAGGTGCTGACTCTATCGGCGGTTGCGGCTGCATGCGGACTGTTAGGCCCCTTTTTAGTCCTGCGGCGCATGACGATGCTCGCCAATTCGCTCTCGCACACCGTGCTGCTTGGAATCGTGGCGTTTGCGCTCGTATTCGGCGGCTCACTTCTGGGGGGCGCACTCATCGCCGCTCTGTTGACCGGTTTATTGACGGAAGGGCTGCACAAGTTATTCCGCATTCCGGAAGACGCGAGCATCGGCCTTGTATTCACATCGCTGTTTGCACTCGCGCTCTGTTTGATCGCGCTCTTCATGCCCAATGCACACATGAGCGTCGAAGCGGTGATGGGGAATCCCGATTTATTGCAGATCGCAGATTTAAAACGGGCCGGCCTCGCGCTGCTCTGCAACGCGCTGTTTATAGCGCTCTTTTTCGAGCGATTGCGGCTCACCACCTTTGATTCGGGATTTGCGCAGGCGCTCGGGTTGTCGCCCCGCCTCTATCAAACCGCTCTGCTGTTCATGACCTCGTGGACACTCGTGTCGGCATTTCGGGCCGTGGGATTAATCTTGGTGCTCGGCTTCCTCGTGGGGCCGTATCTGTCGATGCGCCTCTTGTCCCCTTCGTTGAAGCGGATTTTGTGGGGGGCGCCGCTCTTGGGGGCCGCCGTATCGCTCGTCGGCGTCGCCCTGTCGCGCCATCTCTTGACGGCAACCGGCCTCCCCCTTTCGACCGCCGGTTTGGTTGCGACTCTCCTGCCTCTTTCCTATGTAGCGCTCTTCGCGCTTCACAGGAGAAGGGCAATCTGATAAGCTCGATTTCGTATGTTCCACTTTCTCCTCGCCATCCTGGCCCTCGGGCTCCTGATTTTCTTCCACGAGCTTGGCCATTATTGGGTTGCGCGCCGCGAGGGGATGCGCGTGGAGGCCTTTGCCATTGGGTTCGGCAAGCCGATCTTCACCTGGCAATATAAAGGAGTCGAGTGGCGCCTCTGCATGCTCCCCTTTGGCGGCTACGTCAAGATCGCCGGGATGCAGCGCGAGGGGAGCCGCGAGCCCTACGAGATCGCCGACGGTTTTTATGCACAGCGGCCGATGCAGCGGATCCGCGTCCTCCTTGCCGGCCCCGTAGTCAATATTATCCTTGCCC
>CAYGOG010000046.1:0-7519 GCA_964351415.1 uncultured bacterium
CCCTTATGCTGAGGGTTTTGCGCGCTAAGAAAAAGAGGCGCTGCACAAGCGGATTGCCGCACTGCAAGAGGAGAAAAAGAAGCTCGAAGGGGACATCAAGCAGCTGCGCCGCGGACTGCTGGCGCAACTGAAACACGACCTGATCCACAAAGCGTCGCGCGCCGGCAAAATTCCGTTTATCGCCGCTGAAGTGGACGTGGCTGCCGATGAACTCGCGCCGCTTGCCGACGATCTCCTCAAGGGGCTCGGCACCGGCGTCGTCGCCCTCGGCACAAAATCGGCGGACAAATGCCAACTGTTGATTCAGTGTTCGCAACACAGCGGCGCCGATGCCAAACAACTCATCCAAGAAGTCGCCCCTTTAATTGAGGGCGGCGGTGGTGGAAAACCGATGCTCGCACAAGCGGGCGGCAAAAAACCTGACGGACTCGTCGCAGCGCTGCAGAAAATCGGTGAAATTCTCGCTCGATAAAAGTAAGTCGATTGCCCGTTTGAAGGCGGCGCTCCGCGAAGGGCAATCGATTGTCGCCGAAAGCCTCTGGGACGTGCCCAAAGCGCTTCTCGCCGTCCTCGCGGTGGAGGCGACGGGCCGCTCCGTTCTGCTCCTCACCGGCGGCGCGCGCGAAGATCGCCTGTTCGACAACCTCGACACGCTCGCCCCCGGCCTCGCACTCGAGTTTCCCGCATGGGAGACGCTCCCCGGCGAGGAAATCGCCCCCAGTCGCGATCTCCTCGGCAAGCGATTTCAGACACTTGCGGCACTGCAGGAGCGCAAAGGCCCCTCGATCTTGCTCTGCCCACTCCCCTCTCTGCTCCAAAAAGTGCTCCCGCGCGACACCCTCGTCGTGCGCACCTGGCGCCGCGGCCAAAAACTCCCCTTCTCGCAGTTGCCCGAGCAGCTCACCGAGCTCGGCTACAAGCGGGTGCCGGTCGTCGGCGACAAGGGGGAATTTGCCGTCCGCGGCGGGATCCTCGATCTGTTCCCCCTCTCGAGTCCCGACCCCTACCGGGTCGAATTTGACGGCGACACAATCGATGAGATCCGCTCCTTTGATCCGATCGGCCAAAAATCGGTGGGCAAAGTGGAGTCCTTCCTCTTGCCCCCCGCGGACGAGCTGCGCCTCCTCCAACAAGCCAAGCGGCTCGTCCCCGTCACCGACTACCTGGGCGAGTCGCCGCTCCTGCTCTGGGACAACGTCGAGGCGCTCGAAGAGGCCTACGTGTCGCTGCAGGGGATGCCCGGCGCCCGCACGCCCTTTCTCTTTCAACTCGACGACCTCCTCAAGCGAGCGGAGCTCGGCGCGCACCTCTTTTGCCCCGAGCACCCACTCGAAGAAATCTCCCCCGTTACAACTGTCGGCCACGAGGTGCAATTTGAGTCGCTGGGGCGCACCTTTCAAGCGCTCCGCTGGGTGCACCCGTTCCTTCCGGCAGAGGGGGAAGAGCTCTACGAGCAACTCCGCGATTTCAAAGAGATTCTCTTCCTCAACGCCAACGAGTCGGAAGAGCAAGAGGTGCGGCGGCAACTCGCCTTCCGCAACCTCTCCCTCGACCATGCGCGCTACGAGACCGGCTACCTCACCTCAGGCCTCTTCATCCGCGACATCCCGTTTGCGCTCATCCCGCACACCGCCTTCACGCAGCGGCTCCGCGTGCGCCGCCAAAAACAGCGCAGCGCCCACCACACCACGGCGTCCGAATTCCACGAGTTGACGCCCGGCGATCATATCGTCCACTTTCACAGCGGCGTCGGCAAATACCTCGGCATCGAAAAACACCAAGACAACGAGTACCTCGCCCTCGAATACGCAGAGGGGAGCAAACTCTTCGTCCCATTTTCGCAGGCGCACCTCGTCTCCCGCTACATCGGCGCGCATGAAGCGGCGCCCCCGCTCAGCCAACTCGGCGGCAAGCGGTGGCAGGTGCAAAAGCAAGCCGCCCTCAACCAGATTGTCGGCTACGCGCATGAACTCCTCGAGCTCTACGCCGAGCGAGCCGCATTCGGCGGATTCCGCTATCCACCCGACGGCGAGCTGATGCAGCGGTTTGAGCGGGACTTCCCCTACGAAGAGACCGACGACCAGCTCCGCGCGATTGAAGACTGCAAGCGGGATATGTGTTCCGAAAAGGCGATGGATCGGCTGATCTGCGGCGACGTCGGCTACGGCAAAACAGAGGTGGCGATGCGCGCCGCCTTTAAAGCGGTCGTCGACGGCGGCAAGCAAGTCGCCGTCCTCGTCCCCACCACCGTTTTAGCGCTCCAGCACTACGACAACTTCAAAGCGCGCATGGAGGGATTCCCCGTCCGCGTCGAAGCGCTCTCCCGCTTCCAAACGCCTAAAGAGATCAAACGCATCCTCGCCCGCCTCGCCACCGGCGACGTCGACATCCTCATCGGGACCCACCGCCTCCTCTCCCCCGACGTCCCGTTCAAAGACCTCGGCCTCCTCATCATCGACGAAGAGCAGCGATTTGGCGTCCGCGCAAAAGAAAAATTGAAAAAACTCAAAAAAGGATTGGACACCCTCATCCTCTCCGCCACGCCGATCCCGCGCACCCTCTACTTCTCGCTCGTCAGCGCGCGCGACATGTCGGTCATCCACACACCGCCCCACGACCGCCTCCCGATCAAGACCATCATCGCCGAATCGGACCCTACCCTCATCCAAAACGCACTCATGCGCGAGCTCGCCCGCGGCGGCCAAGCCTTTTACATCCACAATCGGGTCGAGTCGATCCATTCCCGCGCGACTGAAATCCAAAAGCTCATCCCACAAGCGCGCGTGGGGGTTGCCCACGGCCAGATGGACCCCGAAGACCTCGACCTCGCCTTCCACCGCTTCAAACAGGGGGAGCTCGACCTCCTCTTTGCCACCACCATCGTCGAAAACGGGATCGACATCCCCAATGCCAACACCATCCTAATCGAGCGCTCCGACACCTACGGCCTCGCCGACCTCTACCAGCTCCGCGGCCGCGTCGGCCGCTGGAATCGGGCCGCCTTTGCCTACTTCCTCACCCCGCGCAACACCGTCCTCCCCGAAATCGCCCAAAAGCGGCTCCGCGCCCTTGCGGAAGCATCTGGCCACGGCGGCGGCATGAAAGTGGCGCTCCGCGACCTCGAGATCCGAGGGGCCGGAGACCTCCTCGGCGTCCAGCAATCGGGGCAAGTCTCCACCATCGGCTTCCACCTCTACTGCAAACTGCTCCGCCGCGCCATCGACGCCTTCAAAAAGCAGGCGCCGCTCACCTTCCTCGACTGCAAAGTGGAAGCTCCCTTTGACGCCCGCCTGCCCGAATCCTACGTCCCCGAAGTTTCCCTCCGCATGGAGCTCTACTACCGCTTTGGCGAAGCGCTCTACCACGACCTTCCCTCCCTCCTCGCCGAGCTGCGCGACCGCTTTGGCGAACCACCGCTCCCCACCCTCTACCTCTACCACCTCTCCCGCCTCAGAGCCTTCGCCTCAGCCAACGCCTTCACCCTCCTCAAGTTCCAAAACCTCACCCTCCTCGCCGAGCAACAGCAAGGCAAGCAGATCGAGAAAAGAACCCTCATCATCAAAAAAATCAATCAGCCATCAGATCTCGAAACCGCAGTTATACCCCTGCTGCAGAAGAACTTCCCCACCGCGACGCTATAAAGGCAACATCTAACCGATCAGCTCTTCCGAGAGGCTCTTTCCGACGCGGACGAAGAAGATTGCCGCTATACAATCCACTTGCCGCAATCTGTATTGCCTCTTCGACAGCTTTCCGATATTCTCGCCGCCGCATATGTTGCCCCCACCTTCCCATTCCTTGAATTGCGTCTGCAGCCGTCGAGACCAGCAATCCGCCTCGGTAATGCAACCCTGCAACGGCAAGCGAAGCCACGGCCACTGCGCATCCTACGCGGAAACACAAAATCACTATAAACCATGTTCGGACTGGTACTACTCGCAACTATAACTGCTATTCCAGAACAAATTATGGTGCCTTCTGGCGAGAGTCGGTGGTTTACATTGCCGCTCGCGCACTCATTTGAACATCAAATTTTAAATGGTGAAGGCGCTCTTTCCCCGGCTGAGTATCAAAATTTTTTTCGTGCTCAGGGGCTCTTGCTGGATCATTTCGAATTGCAATACGGGATGCACCAGTTTGCCGATGTGGAAACATTCCGCAATTGGGTTCGAGCTGAAATGGCGCCTCGATTGCACCGGGAAGGGGATGAATATTTTGTGACCACTTATGTTCATCTCGCGCTTCAATCTGAGGATCTTGTGTGGATGAGCGACGGCTTCGGCTTTTCTCTACGACAACTTCTCGTTCACCTCGAGCGTCCTGCCGCAGCGCTGTAAGTGCGAAATAGTGGATCCGCTTCCGCATCCGGAGTACCTCCGGTCGGGCGGCTTCGCCCCCCGCCGCCCCCCAAACACTCGCTTGAGTCAAGCCTGAATGTAAAGCCGCTTTACATCATGTGTCACGCAAGGTCCTTACTCCGCCCTTACAGGGTCTCTTTATCCGGCGAGGTCGTCAGCATTTGCTCGGGAGGCAGGTTGCGGTGGTAGGCCCCTTTCACCTTTTTCGACTGCATGTTGCGCGCCAGCTTCAGGATGCGCACCCCCCGCTCGATATGGTCGGCCATGCAATTTTCGTAGACCCACTCAGAACTTTTTTTCGTTTTAATCCCGTCGGTGGCGAGGGGAAGGTCGGAGATGAGGAGGAGGGCGCCCAAGGTAAACTTGCGCTTGTAGGAGGCTGCAAAGAGGGTCGCGCACTCCATCTCGATCCCCTGCGCCTTGGTCACGATGAGCCGTTTGCGAAACTCCTCGTTAAACTCCCAAAACCGCATGTTGGTCGTGTAGGTGATGCCGATGTGATAGGGCGCCTTTTCCTCGTCGAGGACGTGGGTCACCGCCCGCTGCATCAGGAAGTTCGAGAGGGCGGGCACCTCCATCGGAAAGTAAAAATCTGAGGTCCCCTCGCCTCGGATGGCGGCCAATGGGACGAGGTAATCGCCCACGATATAGCGGCGGCGGAGCCCTCCACACATCCCCAGGAGAATGCTGGCGCGGATGGGCAAAAAGGAACAGATATCGACGACGAGGGCCGCTGCGGGCGAGCCGATTTTAAAGTCGAGGATCGTGATGTCCTCCTCTTCGCAGTGGGCCACCTTGAACATCGAGCCCTCGTGGATCTGTACCTTGCGCGTCTTGGCGTAGTAGTCCACATAGCGGGGGAAGTTTGTCAAAATTAAATTAGAGCGAAAGGCTTCGGCCGGGGTGCCCGAATAGCGTTCGAGGGTCTGGCGGGCGATGTCGGCTTGCAAAGGGTGTTGATCCATATCCAAAGTTTAGCGACAATAGCTGTTTTTGCAAGAGAATTATCATGGCACAAATCAGTACAGGCGACCTCAAGGCGGGCATGAAAGTTGAAGTGGAGGGGGAACCGTACCTCGTCCTCAGCAACGAATTCGTAAAACCGGGCAAGGGAAACGCCTTCAACCGGATCCGGCTCAAAAGCTATCTTCACGACCGGAATATGGAGAAAACGTTTAAGTCGGGCGAAAAGCTCGATATTGCCGACATCGAAGAGGCCGACATGCGCTACGTCTATGCCGAGTCGGACGGGGTGGTCTTCATGGACGAAAAGACCTTTGACCAAGTCTCGATTCCCAATGAAGTGATCGGCAACGCCAAGCAATGGCTGAAAGAGGAGACCGTCTATCAGGTGCTCTTCTATAAAGGGAATGCGATCGAAGTGACGCCCCCCACATTTATGGAGATGAAGATTGTGGAGACCTCTCCCGGCGTGCGCGGCGATACGGCCTCAGGTCGCGTCCTCAAGCCCGCCGTCCTCGAAACGGGCGCCAAAGTGCAGATCCCCATTTTCGTCGAAGAAGGGGAACTCATCAAAGTGGACACGCGGACCTGTGAGTACGTCTCCCGCGTCAATTAAGCACCGCTCCCAGATGTTAAAGTTGGCCCGCTCCTTTTTCGAGGAGCGCGGCTATCTCGAAGCCGACCCGTGCGCCCTAATGCGCGGCGCGCCCCTCGACTCGCATGTAGAACCCATGCCCGTTGCGGTCACCCCCACCGAAACCGCCTATCTGCACACCTCGCCCGAATTTGCCCTCAAGCGGCTCCTCGCCGCCGGCTGCGGCAACGTCTACTTCCTCGGCCACGTCTTTCGCCAGGGAGAAGTGGGCGCGCGGCACAACCCCGAATTTTGCATGGCCGAGTGGTATCGGATCCACGCCGACTACCGCGACTTTATCGCCGAAACAGCTGCCTTCCTCGCGCTCTTTCTAGGCCCTCTCCCGCTCCAATTTCTCGCCTACCGCGATGCCTTTGCGCAATACGCCACCGGCGACATCGCTTCGATTGGCGGCAACCCCAACTGGTCGCCCGCCGAGCAGCTCGACTTCCGCCTCACGACGCAAGTGGAACCACACCTCGGCCGCAACTGCATCACCGCGCTCACCGACTTCCCCCCCGAACAAGCGGCCCTCGCCCGCATCCACAACGGCACCGCCGAGCGGTTTGAGCTCTATGTCAATGGCCTTGAACTGGCCAACGGCTATCACGAACTCGCGCAATCGGCCGAGCAGCACAGGCGCTTTACCGCCGAAAACAGCGCCCGCGTAGCGCGCGGAAAGGCCCCCCTCCCCCTCGACGACGCTTTCATCGCCGCCCTCGATCGCCTTCCCGACTGCTGCGGCGTTTCAGTCGGCTTTGATCGCCTCCTGATGCTGCAGCAGCGGGAAAAGCACATCTCTCGCGTGCTCCCCTTTAGCTGGTCGCTGCCGGAGGAGTGCTAGCCGTACGCGTATCCCCTTGGCGAACAGCTCCATTGAACCCCTCGAACACCTCACTCACCTGTGCGTAGGCACGCCCCGCCACTACCGCGAAAGGCCGAATTGCCTCGCCGAATGCGCGACCTGTTGCGATCGCCTTCTGCTCGTCCTCGTCTCCGGTCATGCGGAACGCATCCCGCGGTTTCAGGGTTGCAGCGGCGATCCATGCAGCTGCCCCTGTAATCAGCCACGTCAATGAGGCCCCCATCAGCATACAGGCGCCCAATGCAGCCAATGCCCCTACTCCGGCCCAACAGACGCGGTCCACGGGAGATGTGGTTATCTTTCTTGAGGGGTCTACTCCTGCACGCAAGCCCTGTAACAGCCCTCTGATTTGCACTCTTGTCTGATCCCAGTGATCATCCCCTTCGCGCAAAATTTGGCGTGAGAGCACAACTCCGGCCCCAGTCAAGAGTAACCCCGAGACAAGTGCTTGGGACTTGAGCAAACTCGTCACACCTATAGTGCTGAGAAAACCGGCTGCGAGAGTGGTGAGTAACGGATAGTCGCCTACTGTTTGTTGGAGTCCGGCGGAAAACGCGGGTCCATGAGTTGCTGCGGGTGATGTGGTCATATGCCTCCTAACTTTGAGGCAGCGAGCTTACGCCACCAACTCAATTTTTTTCAACTATACCGCCACTTCTGGACAATCGGCACGTAGCGCCCTTTTGTAAACGCGCGCGG
>CAYGOG010000047.1:0-7516 GCA_964351415.1 uncultured bacterium
CTCCTAAACTTAATTATAAAAATGCAGAATTAATTTTACAATAGAAAGAATTTTGAGCTAGTTATAATTAACTAGTAACGATTACTTATAGTAAGCGGGTTGCGCGAGAGGGTCTGCTGATCCTGAATCCTTTGCATTTATTCCCCCAAAGGCGGTATATTCCTCTGCTGTTGCGGACTCTATTTGGGGTCCGTATTGACTGATATTGAGGAGATTGGCTTCATGCCGACCATCAACCAACTGATTCGCAAAGGGCGCACGTTCAAGTCCCGCCGCAACAAAGCGCCGGCCCTTCAACAGTGCCCCCAAAGACGCGGTGTTTGCCTTCAAGTGAAGACAAAGACCCCCAAGAAGCCGAACTCTGCTCTCCGTAAGGTAGCATGGGTCCGCCTCTCGAACGGACAAGAGATCATCGCCTACATCCCAGGCGAAGGTCACAACCTCCAAGAGCACAGCATCGTGCTCGTACGAGGCGGCCGGGTAAAAGACTTGCCTGGCGTACGCTACCACATCGTCCGCGGTGCTTTAGATACCGCAGCGGTGAAAGACCGGAAAAAATCGCGCTCGAAGTACGGGGCGAAGAAACCGAAGTAATACCGGGAATCAGCGCAATCTGACTCCCCGCTCGCGCCCCGCTCTATTCGCAGAGAATAGCGCATGGCACGGGTCGACCTCTCTTGAGGTGGGTGAACGCAACAGAAAGGTAAGAAACTATGTCTCGCAGAAGACGAGCGTTTAAACAGCACACAACCCCAGACCCCCTTTACAACAGCCTCGTGCTGGCGAAGTTCATCAACAAAGTGATGGTGGACGGGAAGAAGTCGGTCGCGCGCAGCATTGTCTACGCAGCGCTGACCCAATTTGCCGAGAAAGTAAAGGCCGAAGACGTCCTCGTCGCGTTTGAACAAGCGCTTGAGAACGCAAAACCCAGCGTCGAGGTGAAAACCCGTCGCGTGGGCGGTGCCAACTACCAAGTCCCCGTCGAGATCCCCTCGAACCGCCGAGCCTCGCTCGCGTTCCACTGGATCATCACCAACTCGCGCGCCAAACCGGGCCGCTCGATGGCGGAAAGCCTTGCTACTGAACTCGTCGACTGCTTTAACAACCAAGGCTCGACGATTAAGAAGAAAGACGAAACCCACAAAATGGCAGAGGCGAATAAGGCCTTTGCTCACTTCAAGTGGTAGGGACAAATCATGGCATCTAAGCGCTCCCCCGAAGATATCCTCGGCAACGTCCGCAACATCGGCATCATGGCCCACATCGACGCGGGCAAGACGACGACAACTGAGCGGATCCTCTACTACTCCGGCAAACTCCACCGCATGGGCGAGGTGCACGAAGGCGCCGCGACCATGGACTTCATGGAGCAAGAGCGGGAGCGGGGGATCACGATCACCTCGGCGGCCACAACCGTCTATTGGAAGGGGTCGAAGATCAACATCATCGACACCCCGGGCCACGTAGACTTTACCATTGAAGTGGAGCGTTCGCTCCGCGTCCTCGACGGCGCTGTCGCCGTCTTCTGCGCGGTGGCCGGCGTGCAACCTCAGTCTGAAACCGTGTGGCGCCAAGCGGAGCGCTATGGCGTGCCCCGCGTCGCGTTCATCAACAAGATGGACCGCACCGGCGCCGACTTCTTCAACGCTGTCGCCTCCATGAAAGAGAAACTCCACGCCAACGCAGTCCCCGTTCAGTGCCCGATCGGCGCTGAAAGCGGATTCAAAGGAATGGTGGATCTCGTCAGCATGAAGGCGTACATGTTCCACGACGAAACTCTCGGCGCAAAATACGACGTCGAAGAGATTCCCGCAGAACTGCTCGAGCAGTGCCAAAAGATGCGCACGGAGTTGCTGGAAGAACTCGCAACGGTGGATGAGTCGAACGAAGACTTCATGATGAAGGTGTTGGAAAACCCCGCAGCGCTCACCGAAGACGAAATTCACGCGGTGATCCGCAAGGGCGTCATCCGCAATAAGTTCACTCCGGTCATCTGCGGCACAGCCTTTAAAAACAAAGGCGTACAACAGATCTTGGATGCGGTGGTCCGCTGGATGCCGTCTCCGATCGACCGCGGCATGATCAAGGGCCACGAACTGCACGGCGATAAAGAGATTGCCCTCCCGCCTGCAGACGATGCGCCGCTCTCGTGCCTTGCGTTTAAAATCATGACCGACCCACACGTCGGCAAGCTCACCTTTGTCCGCGTCTACAGCGGCACCCTCTCCAAGGGCGTCAACCTGATCAACACGACCAAAGACAAGAGAGAGCGGGTTTCGCGCCTCCTCGAGATGCACGCAAACCAACGGAAAGACCGCGACGAATTTTACACAGGCGACATCGCGGCGATCATCGGCCTCAAAAACACGACGACCGGCGACACGCTCTGCTCCGAAGACCATCCGTTCCTGTTGGAGAAGATGAACTTCCCCGATCCCGTCATCTCGATGGCGATCGAACCGAAGACCAAAGGGGACCGCGAAAAACTTTCGCTCGCCCTGGCGTCGCTCTCTGAAGAAGACCCCACATTCCGCGTCATGACCAACGAAGAGACCGGTCAGACGATCATCATGGGGATGGGCGAACTTCACCTCGAGATCTTGCGCGACCGGATGTTCCGCGAATTCCACGTCGAGGCGAACGTCGGCAAACCCGAAGTGTCGTACCGCGAAGCGATCACAATGCCGGCCAAGTCCGAAACGAAGTATGTCAAGCAGTCAGGCGGTCGCGGTCAATACGCGCACGTGTGCCTCGACATTACGCCGAACGAGACGGGCAAGGGCAACGAGATCGTCAACGAGATCGTGGGCGGCGTGATTCCGAAGGAATACATCACCCCGGTCATCAAAGGGATCGAAGACGGCCTCCAAACAGGGGTCCTCGCCGGTTACCCGCTCGTCGACACCAAAGTCGCGATCGTCTATGGTTCGTACCACGAAGTGGACTCGAACGAGATGGCGTTTAAAATTTGCGCCTCCATGGCGCTCAAAGACGCCGCTCGCAAAGCCAAGCCGGTGCTCCTCGAGCCGATTATGAAGGTTGTCATCACCACCCCCGAAGCTTCGGTGGGCGACGTGATCGGCGACATCAACCGACGCCGCGGCAAGATCCTCGGCCAGGAATCGATGAAAGGATCGGTCGACATTAACTCGGAAGTGCCCCTTTCGGAGATGTTTGGCTATTCGACACAACTCCGCTCGATGACCTCGGGCCGAGCGACCTACACCATGGAACCCAGCCACTACGAACGGGTACCGACTAAAATCCAAGAAGAAATCTGCAAGAAGTAATGTATGGCAACACCTAAGCACCCTCGTCAAAGAATTCGGATCCGCCTCAAGGCGTACGATCAGCGTCTGCTCGATCGCGCCACGGCGGATATCGTCGAAACTGCAAAGCGCACCGGCGCCCGTGTGGTGGGACCTATCCCCCTCCCCACGCGCCGTCAAGTTTGGACCGTCCTCCGCTCGCCTCACGTCGACCGGAAATCGCGCGAGCAGTTCGAAATGCGAACCCATATCCGCATGATCGACCTCGTCGACCCCACACTCGACACCATCGATAAGCTGAAAGTCCTCCCCGTCTCTGCGGGCGTGGACATCAAGATCAAAGCCTAAAACGGCTCTGATCCCATTACTTCTTGAAAGGCCACACCGATCGGTGTGGCTTTTTTATATGAACGCTTCCGTGTGCCTGTTTTTCACAACGACAACCCCTCTTCCCGTCCATTCCAACTGAAATGTATCGGGCGCGGGCATCAGATGCTTCCATAAAACCCCTCCCAATACCCTGACAGAAGGGTTGAAAATACCCTGGGCAAACGATGTAAAGGGGAGCTTTCGGTCAACTGTCACGCGACCGATCAAACACCCCGCCCCTACAGCCAATATCGTAAACGAGCGCCGCTTCAGGGCAAGGGCGGCCAAAGCAAGCCCTGCCCACGTCATCGCATTGAACAGCGTCGTTGCCACGTTATATGAGACTGTCTGATGGGTCACGTCCCGATTCTCGGGATATTTTTGATGTTTCGAGTCGATGACACAGGCGCTGAGAAACCCGATAAGTCCCATAATCCTCCACGATTGGGGGCGCGACTATATACCTCTATTGATTAAAAAGTAACCTTTTGGGCTAGCCCAAAAGGCTACTTTTCAATCAATAGAGGTATACCAGCCAACTCAATATTTTGCCTTAGATAGTAATGTAAAGCCGCTTTACATCAGCAAAGAGTTGTTTTCGGGGGCAGCGGGAGGCGAAGCCGCCCGACTGGAGACCCCTGGCAAGGGGCCTTATTGCGCTATTCAGTTTTGTATGTAATTTATTGGCGATCAATGAATTACAACCACAGAGAGCACAGAGGACACAGAGAAAGAGAAATCACGCTTCACGATGAAAGCCTGTTTGTTCTCTCTGTGTCCTCTGTGCTCTCTGTGGTTGTAATCTATTTGCATTCAGTCAACTAGAACGACATTAAAACTGCCGACAAGAAAATATTTTCTTATTGATTCTGCGTGGTCTGCATTTGGTAGCTGTCGAAGTAGAAGGGCCCGGGGGATTGTTGTTCGACTCGCTTGGAGACGAGTTGCCCGTCGCGGATCACGAGGTAGTAATGCCGCTCTTGCAGGTTGCGCGCACCGAGGCGCATTTTTTCGACATACTCGTACTCGATGACTCCATCTTTCTTATGGTGGACTGCAAATGGGGTCCCCGCCACCCCTTCGATCTGCTCGGGAGTGGAGCCGATCGGGATGTCTTGAAACTCGTTCATCGTCATGACATGGGAACCAGAGGCGCACCCTGCGATGAGGAGGAGGAGAAGGAGTTTTTTCATGAATCCTCGCGCGGCTCTTCAGGCTGTTGAGCCGGGGCCTTTTGGGGCCAGAGGCGCGCTTCGATTTGCGTGCGAAATTGGTCGGAGGTGACGTACTCGCCCTTCATCAAATAGCTGCCGTCGTCTTGCCGAATATAGGTCTCGTACCCCTCAAAGTTGGCGTCGGGGTTCCGAAATTCCCACGCGATGGTCTTGTCGTCGACGATGCCGGCGCCGGCGATGCGGCCCACGTTTTGGTTCTCCATGTCGACGACAAATCCCTTGGGATGAAAATCATAGAAGGTGAGGTCGTTGCGCATGTTGTCGGAGACGCCCTGGATCGAGATCTCCTGTGAACACTGGACTCGCCCAGGCACTTCGCCAGTTGCGATATTCCAGTTGGTCGTAAAGTGGAGCTCCTCCTCGACGAGGCTGAGGCTGATCTTCCCCTCTCCGTACCACTGACCCGCTGCGAACAAAAATGTGTGGTTGTGCATCAGAACATGAACCTTCTGCTGTATATACTTTGCAACATCCCCAGGGCCGCCATCGCCGCGAGCTGAGAGCTCCCCCCATACGTTAGGAAGAGGAGAGGCACCCCCGACAGCGGGAGCAAACCGCACATCATGGCGCTATTGACCAAGACGTGCATCGCTAGGTAGGTAGAGAGGCCGGTTGCTAAAACCCGACCAAAGGGGTCCTGGGCCGCCCTCACCACCTGAAACCCAAGATAGATCAATCCATAAAAAAGGGACAGGAGGATTCCAACCCCCACAAGGCCAAATTCTTCCGCATAAGAGGCAAAGACCGAGTCGGTGTGCGATGCGGGGAGCCACTTGTGCGCCGCAAACTCGCTTTTGCGCCATCCTGTCCCCCCTATGCCGCCTAAGGCAATGGCCGCTTTTGCCGCCCGCTGGTGGTAGGTGTCGGGGTTGAGCCGCTCATATTGGTATTCCTTCATTACCTTAGTGAAGACGGGGCGCATCTCCTCGTGCGAAAAGAAGCCCAAGAAGATGGAACTCGCCGCGATCAAAATGGCGATGCCGCACCATCCCGCGATCCGCACGGCTGCTGTCCGTACGCCGGCGATGTAGGCCATCGCGAGGCCTATCGGATACAAAATCAAAGCTGTCCCAAGGTCGGGTTGTTTTAAAATCAGAAGGAACGGAATGCCCACAAGTAGGCCCAACTGGAAGGCGGCCCCCCACGACTCAATGGCGCTCCCCTTTCGCTCCACAAACCAGGCGATCATCAACATGACCGATAACTTGGCAAACTCGGATGGCTGCACCGCCATCCCGAGGAGAGGCACCCGATACCACCGGTGCACGTTTTGGATCGCCGGCGCAAAAAAGAGGCCCATGAGCAGCAGGAGCGTGAGCGCATACAACACAGGACTCCAATCTTTAAAGCGGCGGTAATCGAGGCCGGCAAAAAACGCAAACAATCCCCAGCCCAGGCAAAACCAGCGCAATTGGCTTTTCACATGCGTGGTCCAGATGATGTCATCTTCGACACCAGTCATCGAGGAGATCACAAGCAGGCTGATCACCATGAGAGCCGAGATTACCGGGATCACGCGTAAGTCGATGCGGGGATTGACCATCTCCTGTAGAATGCCATTCATGCGCTCGCTTGTCGAGATTTCACTGGAAACAATCGACTCCACGCAAACGTATGCGCGCGCCCACCGCGCCGAGTGGGGGCCCTCTCAACTCGCGGTGATCACGGCAGAACATCAGGCTGCGGGGCACGGCCGTTTTCAGCGCCCGTGGGTTTCGCAGAAAGGAACCAATCTCCTCGTCACGCTCGCCTTTCAGACACAGGCGAAGGAACTCGGCTCGCTCGCGCAGCTCCTCGCCCTCGTCTTGGCACACACCCTCACCGTTCCCGTCTTGCTCAAATGGCCAAACGATCTGCTCCTCTCGGGCAAAAAATTGGCGGGCGTGCTGTGCGAAGTGGACGGCCCCTATGTCGCGCTTGGATTTGGCCTGAATGTGAATCAAACTCAATTCCCCATCCCCGCGACGTCGCTGCAACTCGAGACGGGGCATGCGTGGGATCGCGCGCACTTGTTGCGCTCTATCCTCGCGCAATTTCTCCCCGATCTCGAGCGGTTTGAGCGGGAGGGATTCGCGCCGTTCCGCGCCTCTTTTGAGCGCCATCTGGCCTACAAAGGGGAAAAAATCCGCCTCACCGACGGCGCGCGGATTTGGGAGGGGATCTGCCACTCGCTCGCCGACGATGGCCGCCTGAATTTGCAGCTTGCATCGGGAGAAATCAAAACATTCGCCTCAGGAGAGGTTACAACCGCGGTGTGACGGATAAGTTGGGATGCAGGCGCGATTGCAAAATCTTCTGGATCGCGCTGAGGGTCGAGCCGATCGATGAGTGGCATGTCGTGCACGCCCCTGAATAGGCGATGATGATCTCCTGATCGCGCAGGAAATCGACCACCTTCACGCCGCCGGCATCGAGTTCGATATAGGGGAGAATTTCTTTCTCGATCACCTCTTCGATGAGGCGCCGCTTTTGCTGCGTGCCGAGTTGCTCCCACCCGGGGATGCCCCCTTGGTTTTCAAGGAGCGCGGGGTCGAGGGGCGTTTCGTGATCGATGGGCATGGGGAGGTCGAGGCACTGCTGCACGGCTTGTTCGATCGCCTCGAGCACTTTGTTGAGGTGTGCGGAGCACTCGGGCGGGAAAGC
>CAYGOG010000048.1:0-7482 GCA_964351415.1 uncultured bacterium
TGTGCTGACGGGGATCATTGCGGGGTTGCTATCACAGGGGATGCGTGCGGCGGAAGCGTGCCGGCTCGGCGTCTACCTACATGCGGTGGCGGGAGAAGCCGCTGCGGCGGAACTCACGTCGTACTGTGTGACGGCGAGCTCGATTCTGGCGCATTTGCCTGCCGCTGTGCGCTCTTGTACCAATCCGTAAAGTGTAGAATGCCCTCTTCGAGAGGGACGCGCGGCTCCCAGCCTAATTGCTGTTTTGTGTGCTCGATATCGGCATAGGTTTCGAGCACTTCGCCCGGTTGGAGGGGGAGAAATTGCTTGATTGCGGTTTTGCCGAGAGCCGATTCGAGGAGTTCGACGAAGCGGAGGAGCGGCACGGGGTGATTATTGCCGAGGTTGAAGAGAGCATGGGGTGCGCCGAGGTCGACTGCCAGAAGAATGCCGCGGACAATGTCATCGATGTAGGTGAAGTCGCGCCGCATATCGCCGCGATTAAAGAGGGAGATCGGTTCATTGCGCATGATCTGATCGCTGAATCGGAAGTAGGCCATATCGGGGCGCCCCCAGGGGCCGTAGGCGGTGAAGAAGCGGAGACCGGTCACGGCGAGGCCGTAGATGTGGTGATAGGCGAAGGCCATGACTTCATTGGCTTTCTTGGTGGCGCCGTAGAAGTTGGCGGGATGGTCGGTGGGATCGTCGATCGAGAAGGGGATTTTTTTGTTGAGGCCATAGACCGAAGAAGAGCTGGCGAAAATAAGCTTTAAGTCGGGGACGCGCCGGCACGCCTCGAGGACAGAGAGAAAGCCATCGATATTGGAGGCGGTGTATTCGTGTGGCGCGAGGAGAGAGTGGCGCACGCCCGCCTGCGCCGCGAGGTGGACGACGTGGGTGATGGCGTGGTCGGAAAGCAGCTGCGAGAGCAGAGCTTGGTCGCGAATGTCGCCGCGGATCAGCGGAATCGAGAGGCGGCGCGCGCGCGCTTCTTTGAGTGCAGGATCGTAATACGCGTTGAAATTATCGAGTCCCACGACGCAATCGCCGCGCGCAGACAAGGCTTGTGCCAAGTGGAAACCGATAAAGCCTGCGCAACCTGTGATTAAGATTCTCTTCATGGGAAACAAAGGGCGTGGTATGGTGTGCCCTCTCATTTTAGGATACCATGCGTCAAATTTGCATCCTCTTTCTCTGCGCCGCATGCACGAGCCCCTTTGCGGGGCAAGACATTTCGGGTGCGGACGAGCTTGTGCTCGACTCCTACAAGATACGCCAAGGGAAATTTTCAATCTTGGAAATGAGTGGCGTGGGGATGGACGAATTGGATCCGCAGCTGCTGGAAGAGGTACCCGATCGGATTCAAGAGGGGGATCGATTGGGATTGACGATGGTCCACCCGCGCCGCCCCGATCTATGCCAGATGATGCAGGCGACCGGATTTCTCGTGACAAAAGGGGCCATTCGGGTGCCCGACTTTCCCGCGGTGCGGGTCGTGGGATGTACGTTGGAAGAGGCGTGTGAGGCGCTTCAATCTGCATTCCAGAAAGAAATTGGGGAGATGGAGCTGGCGGTGTCGTATCGAGAGCGGATGTCGCGCAAGGTGGAGTTGGCGGGATTGGTGCAGGTGCCGAGCGTTGAGGTGGATGGGAAGGTGCGGCTCTACGACGTGCTGTGTCGCGCGCGGGTGCCTCCCGATGCGAATCTGTTTAAAAGCTATTTGCTGCGGCAAAGTCGGGTGGTGCCGGTCGACTTCGATCAACTGCTCCGCGGCGGCGATATGAGCCAAAACATCGTGATGCGGGCGGACGATAAGGTGTACATCGCGGAAGGGGCGGCGGCCTCTATGATGGTGCTCGGCGAGGTGGGGACGGAGCGGGTTGTCCCGCTAACGGCAGGTTATCTACCTTTGCGTCAAGCGCTTATGGCTTGCGGCGGCATTCCGTACTCGGGGGATCGCACCTATATACAGGTTATCCGCGGAAGCCTTGTAAAGCCAAAGATCTACTCGGTCACCTGGGAGCAGCTCGTGCAGCTGCCGGGGGAGAGCCTGCTGGTCATGCCGGGCGATATCGTCTATGTGTCGGCCAAGCCGATTGTGGAGTGGAACAGATTCTTAAGCCAAATTTTGCCAACTGTAAATGCGCTCGATGCGGTGCGCGGTGCGTGTGATCGGTGGAGGATTCCGACGCCATGAAGCACCCTACGTGGGTTCCCGAATCGGGCGAGACGATCTTCTTTTGGAGCGACTTGAAGGCGGTGATCCGCCGCGTTTGGTGGCGGATGCTCCTCTATGCAGTGGCTGGCTTTACATGCGGGGCGGCAGGGTATACCTATTGGGGGGATTTCGAGTATGCCGCGAAGGCTACCTATCGGCTCCAGGCAGAGCGGCTCGAAGTGCGCAACCCGCTCGTCGACATGATCCTCGGTTCGAGCGGCAGCAACGGCGACCCGGGCCCTTTTTTGCAGTCCCGAACCATTTGCGAGCCTGTTGTGAAGCGGCTTGGCTTACAAGTGGAGGCGCAAAGGAAAGACGACTGGCTTGAGCGCATCCGCCATTGGATTCGATGGGCGTGCCGCAAGCGGATCCCCGATCCCGCATCTAGTCGGTTTTCCGATGTGGTGTACACAGGAGAAGAGCCGCTTGTGTTTCAGCTGGAGCGGCTCGACGGAGATCGGTTTGTCGTTGCAGGACAGGAGGGGCAGCTCGGCGTTCCCTTTGCAACGGCGTGGGGGCAGTTTACCGCAGAGGCGTGTGCGAGTGGCTCGTTTGCTGTATCGCCCTTGCTTGAGGTAGTGGAAGAGGTGGCGGAGCAAATCGAGCTGAAGTCGATCGGCAGTGAGATTTTTGAGTTGGAATATCGGCACCGAGATCGGCATCGGGCGGTCGCGATTTTAAACGCGCTCATCGAAGAGTTTCAAGGGTTTCAAAAGCGCAACCACGATGAGCTCAGCCGCGCGCAGTTGGCGCTCCTCGAAGAGCGGGAGCAGCAGTTGGCAAACGAGTTCAACGAGGTCTTGCGCGTGCAGATAGGAGAAGGATTCACCCTTGAGCAGCAGGTGGAAGAGATTCTCAAACAGCGCGAAGAGATGCAAACCCGAGGCGAGGCGCTTGAGGAACAGTTGTATACGCTGGAGATGTGGGATCGAGAGCAGAGCCTCGTCGACAATGCGCTGGGACAGCAAATCAACCCGTTGATTGCGCAAATACACGAGTTGCGGCGCGAGCGGGCATTGCTATCCTCGCTCGATCATGGGCGGCGCTTCGCCGCCGAACATCAACTGCGGCGGGAAGGGGCCGAAGAGGCGCTTCGCAAATACGAGTTGGTGTTGCGCGAGATGGAGCGCCCCGAGTTCCCATTGGGGACATTGAGCGCCCTTTTACCCGACAGCGCATCGGCAGCGCTCATTGCGCGCACGGCGCAGATCCAACAACAGCTGTTCGACCCCACCATCTACACTGAGAAAGAGCGGGAGCGGATGCGAGACGAGGCGCAGTTGAACCGGCGCCTTCTCGCCGACCGCATTCGGCAACTCATCGGCACGGAGAGGCTCTCGGTTCAATTAACGCGTGAGACGCTCTGCGAAGTACAACATGCGCTGAAAGGCTCGCTCGATCGGCAGATTGCCCTTTTGCAAGAGCAAGTCGAGGCACTGACGCAAGGCAAACAAGCGCACCTGATACGGGAACGGGAATGGCTCGCCGCTCGACTCGCCGCTCTGCAAGAGCGGATACGGCAATTGCCGGAGCAACTCAGGCGCGAACAGATGCTGCGGTTGAAGATCGAGGGGTGCACCAAGTCGATCGAAACGCTTGCGCGCGAAGTAGAATCGCGCCGCGTCGAGCAGCAATTGCACCATCTCTCTTCCAAGCCGTTCGACTGGGCCGTTCCCCCCTTGCACCCGGTATCGCCGCCTTTCTTTTTGGTCAGTGGCCTGTGCGGTTGCTTCGGGCTCTTTGCCCCGCTCTTTGCAGGGCTGATTCGGGGGCTGCGGCGCGGGTTTCCCGTATCGGCGGAAAAACTGCAAATCCTCCGGTATCCCTATGCAGGGCGCATCCGCTCTCGCGAGGCGATGCAGCGGATTGCCTTATTTGCCGACCGAAGCAAGCGGATTGGACTGATCCTCGGCCAAGGGCCAGCTTACCAAACGCAGCTAGAACACGAGTTGCAACGGCTCGGCATCACATTTCAGGTGCTCATTTGGAATCCCGAAGTGCGCTCGCTCCAAGAACTCGTATTTCTATCAGAGCAGGCGCCCGTGTCGATGACGATCATCGCGCTCCGCGCGCCGCTGATTTCGCCTGCCGCTGAATCGCTTCTCCGGGTGGTCGACCGCGCGGTGGTCACAGTCGTCGACGAACCATTAGAAGATTTGACACCCTATATGAAATGGGGATACGATTTAAGTTTTGCTCGAGTAGCCTATCTGACCCCATGACCCAAACAAAGTCGCAGCGCATTTTAGTCACCGGGGGGGCTGGTTTTCTAGGCTCCCATCTCGTCGATCGGCTCATCCAAGAGGGGCATTCGGTCGTCTGCGTCGATCTCCTCTCCACCGGCTCGATGGAGAATCTCGCGCATCTCGTGCAGCACCCCCGCTTTGCCTTCTGCAAGCAAGATGTGTGCGATCCGATCGAGATGGCAGTCGATCTGATCTTCAACCTCGCATGTCCCGCGTCGCCTCCCCACTATCAAGCCGATCCGGTTCACACGATCCGCACGAGCGTGTGGGGCGCCTACAACCTCCTCGAACTCGCCAAAAAATGCCGCTGCCCGATCTTCCAAGCGTCGACAAGTGAAGTGTACGGCGACCCCGAAGTGCATCCGCAGCCTGAATCGTACTGGGGCCACGTCAACCCGATCGGCCCGCGCGCTTGTTATGACGAAGGGAAACGCCTTGCGGAGACGCTCTTCTTTGAATACCATCGCCAGCACGGCGTCCCGATCCATGTGGGCCGCATCTTCAATACCTATGGCCCGCGCATGGATCCGCATGACGGCCGCGTCGTCTCGAACTTGATTGTGCAGGCGCTCCGCAACGAGCCGCTAACTATCTATGGCGATGGTACACAGACCCGCTCTTTCTGTTACGTCGACGATCTCATCGAGGCAATCCTCCGCTTTGTCCGCTCCCCTCATACGGGACCGATGAATCTGGGCAATCCAGAAGAGTACACCATGCTCGAGCTAGCAAGCCTCGTGCAACAACTCACGGACACGCCCTCTGAAATTGTGTTTGCGCCGCTGCCGAAAGACGATCCAAAGCAGCGCCGCCCCGTCATTACACAAGCCACCCAACTCCTTGGTTGGCAGCCCCGCGTCTCGGTGCGCGAAGGGCTCTCCCGCACCATCGCCTACTTCCAATCTAAGCTATGTAAAGCCGCTTTACATTTGTCGTAAGCGCTTGATTTCTCGCCACTTACGGATAAGTTGCGCGGCCAGGGGCGCCGCTTCTCGACCGCTTTCGCCGTAGCGGAGGAAGGAGACGACGATCAGCTCGGGCCGCTCAAATCGGCCATGGTCGGAGGGCTCAAATGCGATCGCGCCGAACCAGATGTGTTTGTACATTTCGGGTGGCGAAAAGGGGGTGGGGCGCAGCTGAATCTCCGCGGTCCCCGTTTTCCCGACGACCTGGTGTTCGAGCGAGAGGTAGTCGTGGGCGCGGGTGTTGAGATTGCGGATACGGCTCGGCCGCGCGCCTCCTTTGGCGCCCCACATCACCCGATCCATCCCCTGCAGAATGAGTTGCCGCGCATTGCGCGAGAGGGGAATGGTGCGGACAATTGTGGTGTCCTCTTGAGGGAGAGCAGAGGGAGGCGGGGGCGCTCCCATCGAAAACGGCGAGAAGTCCAAGCCGAGGAGCGCGAGTTCTTGTTTGGCGGGAGGTGTGCGCGGCAGCGGGGGCGCAGGCCGCTCAATAGCGAGTGCGAGGCGCGGCTTTAAGAGATGGCCTCCATTGGCGACAGCGCCGAGCATGAGCGCCGTTTGGATCGGCGAGGCGAGGAAGGTGTGTTGTCCGATCGCAAACGAGTAGAGCCCCGTCTTGTTGTCTTGCAAGTCGGTGGGGATGGCGCCGCGCGTTTCGCCGATGAGGCCCAAACCGGTGCGCTCTCCAAACCCAAATTCGCGCGCGGCGCGGGCGAGGTCGTTGGGATCGCTCATGTGGTCGCCTGCAAGGAGCGCAAAGTAGGGATTGCTCGATTGTTCAACCGCGGCGGGGAGGTCGATGCGGCCGATCTGCGCAATGGCACTTTTCGGCAGACGCCCTCCCTTGTACATCCGCATATAGGGCGTTCCGTCGAGTGCGTGGGCGACTGCAGCGCCTGGCCCTACCGAGTCGATGATCGTGAGTGGATTTGAGTGATGGGGCGATTGCCGCACGGCCTCGAGGCCGGTGACAATCTTGAAGATAGAGCCGAGGGGGGCCGATGTTTGGAACCCGTACGAGCGGCAGTAGCCATACCCATCGCGCGGATAGACGAGTGCGGCGAGGTCTCGCTCTGTTTTGACGCCGCGGATTTGGCTATAGATAGGGCGATCGAGCTCCTCAAATGAGCGGAGCGCGCGGACAAGTTCGGGGAGAAGATCGGAGGGGATGCGGGCAAACGGCTCCAATTTTGACAAGAGCGCCGCGAGCTGGGGAATCCGCTCCCGATTCCAAAACTCCTGGAATTGAATCGCCTCTTCGCGGTCGAGGTAATCGAGATAGGGACGCGCGTAGGTTTTTCTCGCTTTCTCTTCCGCTCGGCAGGCGGCGAGGAAGGCGGTTTGGTGCTCGGCGCGCCACGCGGCAAATTGGGTTTTGTGAAAAAGCGGTTCGGCCGCTTTGCGCGCGACCTCTTCGAGGCGGGCCCGCTCTTGGGAGAGCTCGTGGAATTTGGAGAGGGAGAGTGTGCCTACATGTTTGAGCAGGGCATCGCTCAATGCGGGGCTATAGATGGCGAGGCGGCATAAGTCGACGAGGAGGAGGCGCTGCGCATCGGTAGAAATTTCTTTAAAATGGGACTCCAGGCGGGCCCAGGCACCGGAGATGTCAGAATAGTGGTGCAACAATTTTTGCATCGCTGGATCGGAGTCAGATCCTTTGCCAAAGAGGAGCGGGAGAGGATTGTCTAGCCCTGAAAAGTAGCGGAGCGCCTCAAAGTCCTCTTGAATTGAAACGGCTGTGCGCACATCGGGGCACCGGTGCCAAAAGTCGCGCATCGGTCCCTCGGGGAGGAGCGTTTTGAGGACCCACTCCCAGGTGACCGGCTGCGATTGGAAGGCGTTGCCCCATTCGCGCACGAGCGGCTCGAGGCCATCCCAGAGCGCGGCGATGTGTTGCGGCGTCTCGAACCACCGGTTGATCCGGCGGCTCTGCATCTGTTTGCGGCTCGGATCGGGGTTGGGGAGAAAGTCGTTGGGGTCAAAGCGGGGCGTCGAGGCGAGGGCGAGGATTTCGCCGGTGTTGGGATCGAGCGCGACAAGCGCCCCCCCTTTGATCCACGGCTGAGGGAAGGGG
>CAYGOG010000049.1:0-7364 GCA_964351415.1 uncultured bacterium
GCCGAGCTGAAGGCGATTCGGGATCTGTTAGCCCCGCGCGAGCTGCTTTTTGTCGCGAGCGCCGCGACGGGACAGGACGCGGTGAAGACGGCTGCTGAATTTGAGCGGCAGGTGGGCATTACGGGGTCGATTCTGACGATGCTCGACGGCAGCGCGCGGGCGGGGGCGGCGCTCTCGATCCGCGAGGCGACGGCCAAGCCGCTGAAGTTTGAGGGTGTGGGCGAAAAGGTGGCCGATTTGCAGCCGTTTCACCCGCGGTCGATGGCCGATCGGATTTTGGGGATGGGCGACGTGATCAACTTGGTGCGCAAGGCCAAGGAGCACGTCGATGAGCAGAGCCAGGAAGAGTTGGAAAAAAAGCTGCGCAAAGCGAGCTTCACCTTCGACGATTATCTCCGCCAGATGGGGATGGTCAAGAAGATGGGCTCGCTGAAGAGTTTATTGCAGATGATCCCGGGGATGTCGGGTTTGGGAGACCTCGACATCTCGGAAGATGAATTTAAGCGCCTCGAGGCGATGATACTGTCGATGACGCCTGAAGAGCGTCAGGAAAAGGTGGATCTGATCCCGAGCCGCCGAAAGCGAATTGCCCGCGGAAGCGGTTTGCCTCTCGATCGCGTCAACCAAATGGTGAAGGGATTCGAGCGGATGAAACAGATGATGAAAAATATGCCCCAGCTGAAGTCAATGGCAAAGAAATTCGGCCTGGGCGGAAAGAATTTAGGAATATAACTATGGCATTGATGATTCGGCTACGACCCCAAGGGGCCAAAAACCGCCAAAACTATCGCCTCGTCGTGTGCGATGAGCAGTCTCCTCTCGACGGCAAATACCTCGAGAAATTGGGATCTTACGACCCTCTCCAAGAGGGAGCCAACCACCTTCAGATCGACGTTGCCCGTGTGCAACACTGGCTCGATCTCGGAGCGCAAATCTCCGAGCGCGCGTGTTCTCTCGTCGAGAAGTTCGCGCCTGAAGTGGTCAAAGCGTTAGTGCAAAAACGGGTCGCTCGCACAGCTAAAGCGCGCGCGAAACGACATGCAAAATAGATTCGACCTCCTCTCCCTATTCCCTGAATATTTTCAGGGACCCTTTGATGTGAGTATCATCAAGCGTGCGCGGGAGAGGGGACTTGTCGACATTCGGTTAATCGACATCCGCGATTTTGCGGAAGCGAGGCACCAGAAGGTCGACGATCGTCCGTTTGGCGGAGGGCCTGGAATGGTCCTGATGCCGGAGCCGGTTGTGGCCGCGATCCGGAGTTGCCGAACGGACAAGAGCCGTGTGATCTACCTTTCCCCACAGGGAAAGCCGCTCACCGCCGCTCGATGCGCCGAACTGGCCCAAGAGGAACACCTGATCCTCCTGTGTGGCCACTATGAGGGCGTCGATGAGCGCGCGCTGCAGCTCGAGGTGGATGAGGAGATCAGCATCGGCGATTATGTGCTGAGCAACGGATGCGCCGCCGCCATTGTGTTGGTGGACGCCGTATGCCGATTTATACCGGGGGTGATTGGGCACCCTGAAGCGGTGGAGCAGGATTCCTTTCAACAGGGGATCTTCGACTCGCCGCACTACACCCGCCCCGAAGTGTTCGAGGGGTTGGACGTGCCCGAGGTCCTCCGGAGTGGAAACCACGCAGCCATCGCAAAGTGGCGGCGTGAACAAGCGATGAATAAAACGTCTCGGGTGCGACCCGAGTTAAGGAGTAAACCGTGAGCCGCTCAACTTGGATTCAAGAGATTGAGACCGCCTATACGAAGAAGGAGCTTCCTGAGTTCCGCGTCGGCGATACATTGAAAATTATGACCCGCATTATGGAGGGCGATAAAGAGCGCCTTCAAGCCTTCCAAGGCACCGTTGTGGCGCGCAAGGGACAAGGGCTCTCCGAGACCTTCACCCTCTACCGCACCGCCTACGGCTCCGCCATGGAACGGGTATTCCTTCTGCACAGCCCTCGCATCTCCGCGATCGAAGTGCTCCGCAGCGGGAAAGTGCGTCGCGCGAAGCTCACCTACCTCCGCGGTGCTTCAGGCAAAAAAGCGAAAGTGAAAGAGCACTACGTCGCAGACGTGGCCGCAGAGCCTACGCCGCCGACCGCCTAGTCCTAAAATGTTTTGTGGGCTAGCATCCATGCGATGCACCCCGCAGAACGGAAGCGACTTCGCTCTTTGCTCCAAGTCGAGAGGGCCCTTCGGAAGAAGGGCTACCTCCGCATTGCTGGCGTAGACGAAGCCGGGCGCGGCCCTCTGGCGGGTCCCGTTGTCGCCGCAGCCTGCATTTTCCCTCCCGATCTCTACCCTGAACACCTCAACGACTCCAAACAGCTCACCCCTGAGCAGAGGGAGACTCTCTTTGCCTTTTTAGCCCCCCGCGTCGAGCATCGCATTGCCCTTGTCGAAGTGGCCGAGATCGACCGGCTGAATATCTTCCACGCCACGATGCGCGCCATGCAGAAGGCCATCGAGCAACTGAAGCCCGACTACGCGCTCATCGACGGCAACCGGATGCCTCCCACGGAAATTGCGGGGGAAGCGCTGGTGAAAGGGGACGGCCGCTCCCTTTCCATTGCGGCGGCCTCGATCTTCGCCAAAGTAACGCGCGATCGCCTCATGGTCGAGCTCGCGCGGCAATACCCACAGTATGGCTTTGAGCAGCACAAGGGATACGGGACGCCGGAGCACCTCGCAGCGCTCGTAAAGTGGGGGCCGTGCCCGCTCCACCGCCGCTCCTTTGAGCCCATTAAATCAATGTCTCAGCTGACATTTTTCTAAAAATTCTTATATACTACTCGGGCTATGAGCATCACCTCTCTGGAGATCCCCGAACGGGAGAGCGAGACCGTTGAATTCAAGCGGTCTACATCAGATCTGAAGGGGATCGGGAAAACTCTCTGTGCGTTTCTCAATGGGAAGGGAGGCGTCGTCTACATCGGCGTCGCCAATTCGGGCGAACCGGTAGGGATTGAACCCGCCGATCGAACGCTTCAAGAATTGGGTCAGATGCTTTCCCATTTGGAGCCCTCTCCCTCCATCGAGCGGCTATACCACACCTTGGAAAATGGGCGTCAAGTCATCGCCCTCTCTGCGATGGGAAATCCGCTGGATCGACCCTATTGGTTTGAGGGGCGGTATTTTATGCGCGTGGGGACGACGACGCAAGTGATGTCGCAATGGGAAATTGCAGCGCAGTTGCTACGAGTTGCGGAGGTGAAAGATCCATGGGAAAAACGGCCCACTGAAAAGGTGTCCATCACTGATTTAGACCACGAAGAAATTTGGAAGGCATTTCGGGAAGGGCAAATGGCCAACCGGATTCCCCAAGAACCCGCCGCTTCAGTCACTGAGGTGTTGGAGCGATTTGGGTTGCTGGTTGAGGGAAAACCCACTCATGCTGCAGCCGTCTTATTTTTGAAAAACCCTTTTCCCACTTATCTCGAATTTGAATTGATGGCCGCTCGATTTAAGGGGTTCGACAAGAGTGAGTTTCTCGATTCGAAGAGATGGCATGCGCATGCCTTCCAACTCCTCGAGGAGGGGATGGTTTTCTTAACACGCCATCTTCCGGTGCATTGGAAGATCGTGCCGGGACAACTACAACGGGTAGAAACGCCGCTCTTTCCCTACGAGGCGCTGCGGGAGGCATTGATCAATGCCCTCGTTCACCGTTGGTATCACCCCTCCGGTTGCGTATCGATCGCCATCTACGATGACCGAATCGAAATTTGGAGCCTAGGCGAGATGCCGTTTGGGGAAAATCTTGAACGGGTGATCCGAGAACATCGCTCAAAGCCTCGGAATGCCTCTATTGCAGATGTTTTCTATCGGCGAGGGCTCATTGAAAAATGGGGCCGTGGCCTCAACAAAATCGTGCAGCTCTGTGTGCAAGCGGGCCACCCTAAGCCGGAGTTTGCCATCCAAGCAGGCCATTTCACGGTGTGCTTTAAACCCGCAGGGTATATCGCTCCCCATCGGATTTCTCACCCCCTGTCCGAAGTAGAACGGAACATTTTACAGGTACTTTCGAATGGCCCTGTCACATTTGCTTTTTTAAAAGAAACTGTGGGTCACGAGATTCCAGAACGGTCTTTTCAAAGGCTATTAGAAAAGCTTAAAGCCTTAAAGCTAATTGGATTTCAGGGACGGGGAAAGGGGGTTAGGTGGGCATTGACGCCAAATGACGCCAAATGACGCCAAATGACGCCAAATTGCACCGATCTTGCCTTTCGGGTGGGAGAGCGCTAGAATGGACTGAATTATGCTGCGCAGTATGACCGGTTTTGGACGGGCCACCTCTGAGGCGCCTTTTGGGCAGCTGGCCGTCGAGATTTTAACGGTGAACCGACGGACGCTCGAGATGTCGGTCAGCCTTCCAAAAGAATGGTCCCGCTATGAGATCGAAGTGCGCCGGTGGGTGGCTGAGCGGGTCAACCGCGGTCAGGTGATCGTGCGCGTGGCGGTCCTGCCGACGGCCGGATCGGTGGGCGCCCTGTTGCCGAGCGGCGCGCTGCTGAAAGCGCTCCGGAAAGAGTGGGAAGCGCGGGCCAAAGAGGCGGGCTTGGATGCCCGGGTCGATTTGCCCTTTTTGATGCAGACGCTGCCGCAAGTGGCGACTCTCCCCGAAGGAGAGGGGGAACTCAAGCGGTGTGTCGAAGAGGCTTTGGCTAAGCTGGTCGCGATGCGCGATGTGGAGGGGAAGGCCCTTGCAGCCGATCTAGAGGGCCGCCTGGCGGTCATTGAGAAGGGGATTGCCGAGATCGCCAAATTGGGCCCCGGCTCCATTGAGAAGATGCGGAATCGACTGCGCGAAAAGCTGCGCGAGTTTGCGCTGGAGAAGAGCGAAGAGTGGGTGAGCCGCGAGGCCGCCGTCTACGCCGAAAAAGTGGATATCGCCGAAGAGGTGACCCGCTTCGGATCGCATGTAAAGCAAATGCGCGCGCTCTTGCGGTCGACAGGCGAGAGCGAAGGGCGCAAGATCGAGTTCTTGTTGCAAGAGCTGGGGCGCGAAGTGAACACCATGGGCTCTAAGTCGGCCGATGAGCGGATTTCTCACCTGGTGGTCGAGGTGAAGAGCGAACTGGAACGGATGCGAGAACAGGCGGCCAATATCGAATGAAACTCTTGGGCAATCTGAAGAAAGGGCTCGCCTTTGTGGTGAGCGCGCCGGCGGGCACCGGCAAAACGACACTCGTGCAGATGCTGCAGGATGAATTTCCCTGCGTGGTCGAGAGCGTCTCCTATACGACCCGCAAACCCCGCGCAGGTGAGGTAGAGGGACAGCACTACTCCTTTATCTCCGAAGCCGCATTTGAGGAAAAGGTCCACAAAGGGGAGTTCCTCGAATATGCCCAGGTCTTCCACCACTCCTACGGCACCTCGCGGCTGAAAGTCGAAGAAGAGCTGAAAAAAGGGCGCCATGTGGTGCTCGTGATCGATACCCAAGGAGCGCTCCAGCTGATGGGCCGCTTTGAGGCCACCTACATCTTTGTCAGCCCCCCCAACCTCGACGAGCTAAAACAGCGGCTCAAGAGCCGCAAGACCGAAACGGAGGAGTCGATCGCTACCCGCCTCTCGTGGGCCAAGCGGGAGATAGAAGAGGCGCACCGCTACGACTACCACATCATCAATGACAACCTTAAGATCGCCTACGACGTGCTCCGCGCCATTCTGATCGCGGAAGAGCACAAAACTGGTAGATAACTCGAGATACAACTATGCTATTAGCTATGACAGGATCCGAACATCTCACGAGCGAATGGCTCCGCAAGAAATTCAAAAATCACTTTGACCTCTGCAATACCTCGATCAAACTCGCGCAAAGCCTCTTGAAAGGCGGGCAATTTGCCAGCGTGGACGAGATCCTCGAGGAAGTTGGGGATCAAGCGGATGAGCAAAAATAAAATCCTCATCACTTCCGCGCTTCCCTATGCCAATGGCCCTCTCCATTTTGGCCATATCGCGGGCGCCTACCTGCCCGGGGACTGCTATGCCCGCTATATGCGCCTCCAGGGGCACGAGGTGCTCTACCTCTGCGGCTCAGACGAGCACGGCGTCGCGATCACCCTCAGCGCCGAGCTGGCGGGGCGCACCCCACAAGCCCACGTCGACCTCTTCGACAAGATCAACCGCGACCTCTTTGCCAAGATCAATTTTTCTTTTGACCACTACAGCCGCACCACCTGGAAAGGGCACGCCGAAACGACCCGCGCGTTCTTTGAAGTGCTCAACCGGAAGGGCTTTGTTGAAGAGCGCACCGAACAGCACCTCTACTCCGAGAAAGAGCAGCGTTTCCTCGCCGATCGGTACGTGGTCGGCACCTGCCCCAAGTGCGGCCACCTCGAGGCCCGCGGCGATGAGTGCCCCAAGTGCGGCGCCTCCTATGAGGCAACCGACCTGAAAAACCCCCGCTCCAAGATGAGCGGCTCGCCCCTCGTCCTCCGCCCCAGCGCTCATCTTTACTTCCGATTCGACAAGTTCCGGCAGCAGCTCTCCGACTGGCTCCACTCCAAGCACTGGAAAGAAAACGTCCTCAACTTCGCGCAAAGCTACGTCGATGACCTGAAACCCCGCGCCATCACCCGCGACTCCGATTGGGGGATTCCGGTCCCCGGCTATCCCAACAAAGTGTTCTACGTCTGGTTTGACGCCCCCATCGGCAACATCTCCGCCGCGCAAGAGTGGGCGCAGTCGATCGGCAAACCCACCCGCTGGGAAGACTTTTGGCTCGATCCGAAGACCCGCCTCGTCCAGTTCATCGGCAAAGACAACATCCCCTTCCACGCCGTCTTCTTCCCCGCCATGCTCATGGGGCAAGACCTCCCCTACAAGCTCCCCGACGAGATCCCCGCCAACGAGTTTTTCCTCCTCGAGGGGCGTCAGTTCTCCAAATCGGACAACTGGACCATCGACCTCGAGCGGTTTTCCACCCGCTATACCGCCGACCAGATCCGCTACGCAATTGCGGCCAACGCTCCCGAGACCGCCGACGCCGAATTTACCTGGCGCGACTTCCAACTCCGCTGCAATTCGGAGCTCCTGGGCAAGCTGGGCAACTTCATCAACCGACTCCTCGTCTTCAATCAAAATAAGCTTACGGGCACCATCCCACCTGGCTCTGACCGAGAGTTCCTCTCCGACATCCACGCCCTTGCCGACGGCGCTGCCCAGGCCTACGAGACCTTCCACCTGCGCAAGGCAACCCAGCTCCTCATGGAGATCGCCCAAAAGGGGAACGTCTACTTCGACACCCAAAAACCGTGGGCGCTCCTCAAAGACCCCGCCTCCCACACGCGCCTGCATGAGGTGATCGCCTCCTGCTTCGAGTGCGCCAAAACCCTTGCTCTCGTCGCAAGTCCCATCCTACCC
>CAYGOG010000050.1:0-7168 GCA_964351415.1 uncultured bacterium
TCGTGCGCCAGATGCTCCAAAAAGTGCGGATTACCGATCCGGGCGATACCACCTTCCTCCACGGGGAAGATATCGACCGGAAGAACTTCCACGAGCTCAACCGCAAGGCGCTCGACGAAGGGGGCAAGCCGGCTACAGCTGCGCCTGTCCTCCTCGGGATTACCCGCGCCTCCCTCGGAACCGATTCGTTTGTCTCGGCCGCCTCCTTCCAGGAGACGACCCGAGTGCTCACCGAGGCGGCATGCGAAGGGAAGACCGACTATCTCCTCGACATCAAGGCAAACCTCATCATGGGTCATATGATCCCGGGTGGAACTGGCTTCCAGTACCACAAGAAGGTGAACAAGTTTATCGAGATGCAGGAAGCGGAAGTCCTGGACATCGACTTCGAATCCGAAGCCACAATGGTCTCAGTATAAAAAAAAGCCCCTCGAAAGAGGGGCTATTTTTCAACTAATAGCGGTATACCTTATGGCAGCAGCACACATACCCTCCTATCGATTCGATGAACTGGTACCCCTGTTTCAGTACGGACAGACAACCACATTTTTAGGAAGAGTTGTAATTGAAGACATTCCAGAAGAGTTGAAGATCCACGAGTGGCGAGAGTCTGATGAGCTGTTCCCTGTGCTTAGGAAAGTTTTTAATGCTGCATTGGCTCCCCGATTCTTGGCGGCTTCTTCCATCGAATCACGAGGAGATGGCGGCTATTGGAGGGTTCGGACGATCGGAGAAGCCCCAGACTCCCGGCTGGAGTTTATATTGGATGAGCCCATCGATGTGACGTGTAACCTCGCCGTGCATTCTGCCGAGGACTTTCGAGCTGACCTGGCGAAAGGGCTACGCCTTGAAGTAGGGGATCGTTATTTGGCAATCCTCCCAGAAGATCGAGAGATTCCTCTGCGCGAAGACAGAAGGACTATCAATCGGATCTTTTCGGATCTCTTTGACCTCCCCTCGATTTCAATCAAGGGACCCGACGAAAGCCGACCCGAAATCGATGTTCAGTGGGGCCAACACGAGGGGCGTAAATATGCCATATTGACCCCTTGCGATGTCGGGATCATCATAAAAAAATAGCTCTCGAGTCATGAGGTGGGGGGCGTTCTCGGGCCTTAAGGCCCGAGTTCATCGTCTAGACGCGGCATGAAAACTCAGCATCAAGTCGAGGTTGCATTGAGCGGTAACATCCCCTTGTTCGGCGGCTTTGCGGTACCACAACACCGCTTGGCGGTCATCTCGCGCGACTCCTTGACCATTTGCATACAGCCAGCCGAGGATGCGTTGAGCATCAGCACGCCCTTGCTCGGCGGCTTTGTGGTACCAAAACACCGCCCACTTGTCATCTTTTGGGACTCCTCTGCCATTTTCATACATTAAACCGAGGTTGCATTGAGCATCGGCGAGCCCCTGCTCGGCGGCTTTGCGGTACCAAAACACCGCCTGAGCGTCATCTTTTGCGACTCCTCGGCCCTGTTCATACATCAAGCCGAGGTTGAATTGAGCGGTAACGTTTCCTTGTTCGGCGGCTTTGTGCCACCAAACCACCGCCCACGCGTCATGTTTTGCGACTCCTCTGCCACTTTCATACATTAAACCGAGGTTGCATTGAGCGAAAGCGTTTCCCTGCTCGGCGGCTTTGTGGTACCAAATCGCAGCGTTAGCTTCATCTTTTGCAACTCCTCGGCCATTTTCATACATCAAGCCGAGGTTGCATTGAGAGCCAGCATGTCCCTGCTTGGCGGCTTTGTGGAACCAAACCACCGCCTGGAAGTCATCTTGCGCGACTCCTCTGCCCTCTACATACATCCTGCCGAGACGGGCTTGAGCGGAAACGTGCCCCTGCTCGGCGGCTTTGTGGTACCAAATCGCAGCGCTAGCTTCATTTTTTGCTAAACTTTTTCCCTCTTCAAACATCGCCCCCAGGCTGAATTGCGCATCGGCACATCCCTGTGCAGCGGCCTTGCTGTACCACATGGCAGCGTCTACGGGATTTCTCTCGACACCTCGACCCTCTGCATAGAGCGTCGCAAGTGTGAACTGCGATCGAGCATTGCCAGCGTCTGCTTGACTTCGGAGGAGATCTAACGGTCCAGCCGGTGGAGCACTCGGCAGGGGCAAAACATCATAAGCCGCCGCCCCGCCGCCCAGAACTGGCAGCACTCCTGTGCTGCGGGCTGCCGATTCAACGGCAGCTTCTAATGCCCCGTTGCGCGTGAGGCTTGACACGGACCCTCGACAAAAGGGGCAGGGATTCTCGTACCGCTCTCCGAGCCATCGGCCTAAATACGCAATCGATTCACCCCCTAAGTTTTGCCCACAACAAGGCAAGAACACAATAGGTAGGGTGTAAACTCCTCGAGTGATTGGATCAATCAGGTCGAAAGCAGCCGCCATGACGGGCACATCCTTTTAAAATGAAGAAAGATTTTAGACCCGGGAATTCTATTTCGACAACTCAAATTATAGAAGGTCGGCAAGTGGTGGACGCAAAGAGGCGGGCCTGAAGATCCTGGAGAGGAGGGCAATGAAGGGATCCAGTTCAGAGAGAGGCGAGGGGGAGGTAGCGCGTAGATGGGCTTCCCAGTCAAAGGGGTTTTCGGCGACGAGGCCAGGGGGCATTTCATCTGGGAAATCGAAGAGTTGTTCAGGCGTAAACCAGTTCAAGAGCAGGGAGAGTTGGTAGCGGTTGTTTTCGGCAATCCCGGGGACCTTTGCACTTGTAGGGTTGATCATGGTTCCCCCTGTTGCCATCATGTAGAGAGACAGCCCCCAAGCCCAAACATCGATTGCCTGAGTTGGGCGATGGGTGGAGAGGTAGGTTTCGGGGGCGCGGTAGGTAAAGGTTCCAAACGAGAAAAATCGGTAGGCGGGGGAAGCGGGGGGGAGAGAAAGCGAGCCCGGGGGGACAAAGAGGGTAGTGAGGTCGATGAGTTTGCCTCCGACGATGTTATCGGGTTTAAAATCGCCGTGCACATAGCCCTCTTCGTGAAGCGCAAGAAGGGTACGGGTGGGCTCTTCCATGAGTTCCCAGACATGGGAAAGGGGGAAGACAGGAGAAGAGAGGACGAGATCTTCGTAGTTAGGGCCGTCAAGGTAGGGGAAAGTCATGCCTGGGGAAGGCTCAAGAAAAACAGATTTGGGGTGATTGATTCCCTCGATATGCGAGACGAGTCGATGCACTGTTTGCGCGTGGTTAAAAGGGGGAAACATCCGCTCTTCCCACACTTTTCGGACTTCATCGCCCTCAAAATAGAGGGTAGCTTCAGCGCTTGCGAGGGGAGGTTTGGGGGCGATAGCGGCAGCCATGCAAAAAATACTATAGGAGCAAGGTGTTTTGAGCACGGAGATTTTGCTCTTGAACAGGCGGGTGTTTTTTGCTCAAAGACGGGTTGGGCCGAGTTTGAAACTCGGCCCAAAACCGCCCACATTCTCGGGCCTTAAGGCCCGAGTTCATACATCCAGCCGAGGTTGCATTAAGCGGGAGCTTTTCCCTGGTCGGCGACTTTGCGGAGCCAATACAGAGCCTGGCCCTTGTCTTTTGCGACTCCTCGGCCCTCTATATACATACAGCCGAGCATGGATTGAGCGATAGCGTCCCCTTGCTCGGCGGCTTTGCGGTACCAAACCGCCGCCTGGCCGTCATCTTTTGCGACTCCTCGGCCCTCTGCATACATGAAGCCGAGGGGGCCTTGAGCGGCAGCGTGCCCCTGCTCGGCGGCTTTGAGGTACCAGCCCACCGCCTGGCCGTCATTTTGCTCGACTCCTCGGCCCTCTGCATACATCATCCCAAGGGTGAACTGCGCTAGAGCATTTCCAGCGGCTGCTTGACTGTGGATGTGAGCAAACTCTTCAGCTGCCGCCCCGCCGTCTAGAACCGGCAGCACTCCCGTGCTGCGAGCTGCCGATTCAACGGCATCTTCTAATGCCCTGTTGCACGTGAGCTCTGACACAGCCTCTCGACAAAAAGGGCAGGGATTCTCGTACCGCTCCACGAGCCATTTGCCCAAATGCGCAATCGATTCACCGCCTAAGCTTTGCCCACAACAAGGCAAGCGCATAATAGGTAGGGTAAAGCGTGTTTGAGTGATTGGATCAATCAAGTTGAGAGCAGCCGCCATGATGAGAACCTCTTTTTAAGACGAAGAAAGACTTTAGACCAGGTGGTTCTATTTCGACAACTCAAAATTAAGCGAGATTTGAGTAGGATGGAGGGCATGCGGATTTTGATTACGGGGGCTTCTTCGGGGATTGGCGAGGCGGCGGCAAGGCGGTTCTTCAAGGGGGGCTGGACGCCCGTATTGGCTGCGAGAAGGGCCGATCGGTTACTGAGCGCCTAGCGAAGAAGTGTGTCAAGAAATGTGTCGTGCGTTCGCCCTGACATCAAGTCGAGGATGTATTGAGCGAGAGCGAACCCTTGCTCAGCAGCTTTGCGGTACCAACCCACCGCCTCGCGGTTATCTGTCTCGACTCCTCGGCCCTTTTCATAGCTCCTGCCGAGGTTGAATTGCGCGGCAGCGTACCCTTGCTCAGCAGCTTTGCGGTACCAACCCACCGCCTCGCGGTTATCTGGCTCGTCGACTCCTCGACCCTCTGCATACATCAAGCCGAGATCGCATTGAGCGGCGGCGTACCCCTGCTCGGCGGCTTTGCGGTACCAACCCACCGCCTCGCGGTTATTTTGTTCGACTCCTTGGCCTGCTTCATACATCTGGCCGAGCTGGTATTGAGCATCAGCGAGCCCCTGGTCGGCGGCTTTGCGGAACCAAGTCGCAGCTCTAGCGTCATCTTGTGGTAAGACTCTCCCCTTTTTAAATATTACCCCCAGATTGAATTGCGCTAGAGCATCTCCGTCATCTGCTTGACTTTGGAGGTGAGATAACGTTCCAACTGCTGCCCCACCGCCCAGAACTGGCAGCACTCCCGTGCTGCGAGCTGCCGACTCAACGGCAGCTTCTAATGCCTTGTTGCGCGTGAGCTTTGACACTGCCCCTCGACAAAAAGGGCAAGGATTCTCATACCCTCCCTCGAGCCATTTGCCCAAATACGCGATCGATTCACCACCTAAGTTTTGCCCACAACAAGGCAAGGACACAATAGGTAGGGTGTAAACTCCTCGAGTGATTGGATCAATTAGGTCGAAAGCAGCGGCCATAACGTGTACATCCTTTTAAGACAAAGAAAGACTTTAGACCAGGTGGTTCTATTTCGGCAACTCAAACAGGGGAAGCGTCATTCAAGATTAAGCGAGATGTGAGTAGGATGGAGGGCATGCGGATTTTGATTACGGGGGCTTCTTCGGGGATTGGCGAGGCGGCGGCAAGGCGGTTCTTCAAGGGGGGCTGGACGCCCGTATTGGCTGCGAGAAGGGCCGATCGGTTGCAGAGGTTGGCGGGAGAGTTGGGGGGGTGTTCTTGGCTGGAGCTGGATGTGGGGAATCGGGCGCAGGTGGAGAAGGTATTGGGAGATCTGGAGGTCGATGCGGTGATCAATAGCGCGGGGTTGGCGCTGGGCTTGGGATCGTTTCAGGAAGGAGAGGTGGCGGATTGGGAGGAGATGGTGCAGACCAATGTACTGGGCTTGTTGTATGTGACGCGGGCGGTGCTGCCGGGGATGGTGAAGCGGAATCGGGGCCATGTGCTGAACATCGGTTCGGTGGCGGGCACGTATCCGTATCCGGGAGGCAATGTGTACGGCGGCACGAAGGCCTTTGTCCACCAATTCACGTTGAACCTGAAGGCCGATTTGTGGGGGACCGGGGTTCGGGCGACGTGTGTGGAACCGGGGTTGTGCGAGACCGAGTTTTCCGTGGTGCGGTTTAAGGGGGATCGGGAGAAGGCGGGAGATGTGTATAAGGGGGCGGATCCGCTGAAGGGGGAGGATATCGCAGATTTGCTCTTTTTTGCCGCGACACTGCCACCTCATGTGAACATCAATACCCTTGAAGTGATGCCTGCAAGTCAGGCCTCAACCCGCCTTGCTGTATACCGCTATTAGCCCAAAAGGCTACTTTTCAGCTAATAGTTGAGAAGATCTATTCAGTATTTCGATGGTGGGTATACAATGGATCCCCTATGTTCGGAACCTTTCTTTCAACACTTTCTACCTCTATCTTTGCGGGCCACACGCTAGCTCTTGTTCTTCCAAGAACTTACAACAAGCTTTATGCAAACTTTTCAGACAACCCCCAGGCGGAACGGATGAAAGCTCTGATTTCAGAGCTGTTTCAGAAAATCCTAGGGTCTGGTTCGCACCATGCGGCGCGACTGCGCGAGATGCTGGAGGCGTTGCCCGAGGGGGTGTCTCGAACTGTGAGCGGATTGGTGGACCACAGATTTCGGATGGTTGAGCTGCCCGAGCCAGCAGGCAAGGTGGCTGTTGGAGGGACCGATTTCGATCTTGGGGCGGAGCGGGGGATGTATTATGTCGGATCGGGACCCATCGAGCCTTTTGTGGATGGAGCTCTTCCGTTTATCATGGCTCATGAGATGGGCCATGTGTTTGCACGCGATGCCATCGTAGCGGGCGTGGTTGCGACGGGGACGGCGACTGCTGTTGCCATTGCTGCCCGAAAGTTTGGCAAACTGGGAAGCTGCGCCACGTTTGTCTTTTCGGCTTTGGCTGGCGTGTGTGCGGCCTGTCTTTATTTGAGGTGTGTAGCAGAGCCCGGCGCCGATGCATTTGCCATCGAGCACACAACTTCTGAAGAAAGACAGGGGGCAATTGCATTTTTTAGAGAGATCGATGGGAGAGTGACGACGATGCCTCTGAAGAATCGCTTTGTTTCCAGAGTGCTGCATCCATCTGTCGAGAGCCGGATCGCTGCAATTGAGGCGAGCCTTGGGTCTGCGCCGCTATGAGATGAAGGTATAGAGCATTTTGAGGGAGAGGAGGACGACCATGGTGGTGAAGAGGGCGGAGATCCACTTGTCTCCCTTGGCAAGGCCGTAGCGGGCGCTGTAGTGGGCGCCGATGAGGCTGCCTGAAGCAAGCGCGAAGGCGAGCCCCCACTCGACGATCCCAGCAAAACCGTAGAGGCCGGCGTTGACGATGGTCGCGGCAAGGGACGAGATTTTACGGGTGCCGACTGACTCAGACATGGTTTTGTGGAAGACGAAGAGGTAGACGTAGGTGGCGAGGAGCGCCTGCGCGCCAGCAAACGAGCCGA
>CAYGOG010000051.1:0-3997 GCA_964351415.1 uncultured bacterium
CCATCGACCCGCGCAATCTCTTAAAAAAAGGGTATGCCCTCCTCTATCGAGAAAAGGAAAAAAAGCTTATCCTCTCCGTCGCGGATGTGCGCCCCGGCTCCAAGCTTGTGGCCCAGCTGTCAGACGGCACAATTTCAGCAACGGTGAACCATGAGCAACAACTCTCCCTCCTTTGAGGAAATGTTTGCGCGGATCGAAGAGATCTTAGGCAAAATGAATAGCGGCAAAGTCCCCCTCGAAGAGTCGCTCAAGCTCTATGAAGAGGCCGACCGCAATCTCCGCTCGTGCCAGTCGATCTTGGCCGGCGCGCAGACCAAGGTAGAGGCGCTCCTCAAGACCCGCGAAGGGGAACCGCAGCTCGACGCGAACCAAAAGCCCATGACTCGGGAATTTACCCCACCCCGTGTCTAAAAATCGGATCCTCTTTATCTTGATGTTCGGGGCCGTCTGCCTCCTGAACATCAACTATGCCATCCTGCGCAGCGCCCGCAACGCACTCGCCGTCGCCGACCTCGGCGGGAGCGCCGCCTCCATTCCCCTCTATGAGCTCATCGGCACCATGCCCGGCGCCGTCCTGATGACCTACCTACTCACCAAGCTCCTCGGGCGCCTCTCCATCTATAAAGTTTTTATCCTCACCCTCACTACCTTCACCGGATTCTTTCTCTTCTTCTCCTTTATCCTCTATCCGGCCCTCCCCTCGCTCCTCTGGATCCCCCATCTCCCGCAGCTCTGTTCCATGACCTTCTTCGTCATGGCCGAGCTCTGGAAAATCGCCCTTTTTTCGGTCCTCTTTTGGGGCCTTGTCAACCACTACATCCACGTCGACGACGCCAAGAGCACCTACGCGCCCCTCATGCTCGCGAGCAGCGTCGGCGTCATACTCGCCGGCCCGATCGTCTCTGCCTGCACCTCGGATCTCCTCTCGGGCCGCTCCTGGGCCACCTCGCTCAACCTGATGATGACCCTCCTCGCCCTCATCTCCCTTGCCACCGCGTGGTGTTTTACCCTTCTCTGGCGCCATTTTGCCGACAAAAAAGAGCCCCGCCTCCACGAAGAGCCCAAAGAGTCGATGACCCTGCGCGACGGCCTCCGCATCTGCCTCCGCTCTCCCCTCCTCTCGCTCCTCGGATGGGTCACAATCGCCAACTACCTCGCCTACGCGCTCGGCGAAGTGGTCTTCCTCGATGTCCTCAAACAAACACACCCCGATCCGCGCGACTACTGCGACTACATGGGCAAACTCTCCCTCTGGAGCGGCCTCCTCACCGCTTTTTCGGCCCTCGTCATCACCCCCTACCTCCTCCGCCGCTACCACTGGGCCGTCGCCTCCCTCATCACCCCCATCTGCCTCTTCGTCACAGAAATCGCCTTCTTCTCCTCCCTTGCCTTCAACTCCTCCCTCGTCGTCCTCAGCGGCACCGCCCTCTTTTGCATCGTGCGCGCCTCCAAGTACACCCTCCTCGACACCTCCAAAGAGCTCTCCTTTCTCACCCTCCCTCCCCTCGAGAAGATGCAGGGCAAGCTCATCATCGACGGCATCTGCTCGCGCCTTGGCCGGAGCAGCGCCTCCGTCCTCACCCTCGGCCTTGCGCGCCTCTTTGGCGGCGTCCTCGCTTCCGCCGGCATCGCCGGCTCGCTCGCCCTCCTCATCTCCGGTTCCTGCGTCGCCGCCTCCCTGCGCCTCGGCCGCCTGATCAATCCCCCTCTTGCAGACCCACGATAAGGGTAGTCCGAAACAGGTAATGCTGGAATCATGCGAAGCGCAGGGGGTCGAGCTACAAATCATCCGACGAGTCCATAGCCAAAGCGCTATGGACGAGGAGGAGGATGCAGTAGATCGGCTTCCCTCCGCGAGCAGGATTTAGCATTACATGTTGAGGACTACCCGGTAAGACTGCTATCGTACAATTATGATCATTGCCCTCTTCCCGAACGAGAAGAAGCGCCAGTCGTTTGAGCTCGCAGCGGAAATCTGCGCCTTTCTCAAAGGGCGCAACGTCGCCGTCGTCGCGGAAGATGAAAAAGCGGCGCAAATCGGCGCGGGAGCGATGTCGAAAGTCAACCCCCACGACATCAAATTCCTCATCGCCATGGGCGGCGACGGCACCATCCTCCGCCTCGCCCACCGCTACCACCACCTCCGCGCGCCCCTCCTCGGCATCAACCTCGGCCACCTCGGCTTCCTCGCCGACATCCCCGTCTCCGACCTCATTCCCAGCCTTGAAGAGTTCCTCGCCGGCCGCTACCTCGTCGAAGAACGCCTCATGATCGAAGCGCGCGGCCCTACCCCCTTGCTCGCCTTAAACGACATCGTCTTCCACCGCGGCCCCAACTACAGCCTCATCGAACTTCGCATCTTCAGCGGCGACACCTACGTCAACACCTTTACCTGTGACGGCATCATCCTTGCGACCCCCACCGGCTCCACCGCCTACTCGCTCGCCGCCGGCGGCCCCATCCTCGCTCCCGACCTCGAGGCGATCGTCGTCACACCGATCTGCCCCCATACCATCTCGAACCGCCCGATCGTCCTACCCGCCGACCGCGAAATCCGCATCGAATACCTAAGCGACTATCCGGCGCTCGACGTGCGCGCCGACGGCCTCGACGCATTTACGCTCGCCCCCAACGCCTCCACCACCATCCGCAAAGCAGCGCACACCTTCCCCCTCATCACCCTCCCCAAACGCGAATATTTCTCCACACTGCGCACCAAGCTCGGCTGGTCCGGCAAACCTCCCATCTAACAGCCAGGACGCCAAAGCGTTTTGGCCCATTCAGCGCCTTAGAGAACCGCCTGACACGCATTGCGCTAAACCCTAAGGCACTTGCGCTTTAACGCTTACATCTTCCACTTTTTTCTTGACATCCATTGAAAATTTTTATATAATCTTAATCCGTATGGATACTCCTTTACTTGAGAGATCAGAGGCGCCGCCCACGCTTTTCGAACGAGCGGCCACGATGACGTGCAAGATCCTTCCTTGGGCGGCCGCAGCGCTTGCCTTGGGGGGAGCTGGTTTATTGGCTTATGCGGTCGCTGCAAGCATTCCAGACAATCCCTGCACCGCACCTACAGACCCAGCCCTCAACGCAACTGTTACTTGCGTCACCCAATTCTTTAGATCCGTTCCCGCTACGCACTAAGCTCGGCTGGTCCGGCAAGCCCCCCCTCTAACAGCCAGGGCGCCGAAGCGTTTTGGCCCCAGGCCTTAGAAAGCCACCTGACACGCATTGCGCTAAACCACAAACTATCAGACACTTGCGCTATTACGACATTTCAACTTAACGCTTACGATACAAAAAAACCCTTTGTCAAAAATTAAAAAAACCGCTATAATTTACCGTAACTTAACAAATAGAAGGGATTATGGCAGCCGCATCCTCAGCACTCAATGCTCGATTCTCTTGCCAGCCCAGTGGGTCCACCCCAGTCGCTCGCGGAGACAACATAGGCTTAATCGCGCAACCAATCTTGCAACGAGTGCCTGATCCCACCAGAGGCGCTTTGCTCTCGGCTGCCCGAGACGGTCAGCTAGATGTTGTCCACGCCTTGCTAGATACGAGGGCAATTGCCCCCGCTACAATCGAAAACGTCTTGATCGATCTCTCGCTCGCGTCTTCCTTATGGTCCAATCCAACCGTTGCCCCCCGAGTCGCTGCCAACCTAGACGTTGTTGACGCCTTGTTAACCAGAGGGGGGCTTGCCCCTGTTCAACTTGCACACGTCTTTTGCCGGACTGCCTTGCACTTCCGGCTAGACGTTGTCAACCTCTTTCTAGACAGAGGGGGAATTGACCCTGGTATGATCGGAATAGTCTTTTGCTTGGCTGCCGACCTGGGTCGTCTAGACGTTGTCATCGCCTTGCTAGCTAATAGGGAGATTGACCCTGATATCATCGCAGACGCTTTCCGCGAGGCTGCCCGGAACGGTCATCGAGACGTTGTCAACGCCTTGCTAGCCACGGACAGGGTGTCCCCTGATCTCATCACA
>CAYGOG010000051.1:4097-7097 GCA_964351415.1 uncultured bacterium
TCAACGCCTTGCTAGCCACGGACAGGGTGTCCCCTGATCTCATCACAACTGCTTTTCGTTCGGCTGCTCAGCACGGTCGTCAAGATATGGTCAACACCCTGCTAGTCACAGACACTTTGCGCTGGGCTGCCCAGAACGGTCATCTAGACGTTGTCAACGCCTGGCTAGCCGCGGGGGGGATTGACCCTACTCAAATCGCAGACGCTTTCCGCTCGGCTGCCCAGAACGGCCATCTAGCCCTTGTCAACGCCTTGCTAGCCACGAACAGGGTGTCCCCTGATCTCATCGCAGACACTTTGCGCTGGGCTGCCCAGAACGGCCATCTAGCCCTTGTCAACGCCTGGCTAGCCACGGGAGGGCTTGCCCCTGCTCAAATCGCTGACGCTTTCCGCTCGGCTGCCCAGTACGGTTATCTAGATGTTGTCAACGCCTTGCTAGCCACGGACAGGGTTCTCCCTGATCTCATTGCAGAGACTTTGCGCTGGGTTGCCCAGCACGGTCATCCAGGCGTTATCGACACCTTGCTAACCACAGACATTTTGCGCTGGGCTGCCCAGGACGGTCATCTAGACGTTGTCACCGCCTGGCTCGCCGCGGGGGGGATTGACCCTGCTCAAATCGCAGACGCTTTCCGCTCGGCTGCCCAGAACGGTTATCTAGACGTTGTCACCGCCTTGTTAGCTACGGGGAGAATTCCCGATTCCACGTTAGCGGAGGCCTCTATCCGAGCAACGCTACGGGGCCATTTCCAAATCGTACAAGCGATTGCAAGATCTCGCTTACTCGCATGTGTACCCCCTAGAGCTATGAGAGGCGCACATCGTGCCATGGATGCATTAAGAGGGCTGTTTTTCGGGTCGTAAGGGATTCCCCGTCGAATACCTGGTGCGTCATCGACAAAGCATAGGAGGGTACAGTATGGACCTCTCTCCTCAGACCCTCTAAAATGTTCTCGCGTTTAAATCCTCCATCGGGTAAAACAACACAAGTTTCTTGCTTTCAAGCGACAAGAACAACCGATTCAAAAAAAGAGTTTCCAAATTGCCCCGCATACGTTAGAAAGGGCGACACACATATGAAAAGCGAGCGTTTACGAAAACTCGAGACCGAACTCGAAGATCTGGAACAGTGGCTCAACCTCGGCCTGGTTCCCAAAAAGGACATTGAAAAACACCGCGAAGAGATCCGCTCTCTCAAGTCGAAAATCGACGAAGAGAAGGAGCGGCTCCGCTACCTCAAAGAGAGCGGCGACGGCGAAGAGTATGCCGCACCCAAGCGGCAAGCCGGCCGCCAGGCCTATGCTGAGCCCCACACGCTCCCCGATGTGGAGATGGGCGACAACATGACCGACGCCGGTTTTGAGATGGAGACCGAAGGGTACGAAACGGAAACGTACACCGAGGAAGAGACCGAAGGCGGCGGCACCGGCGGTGGCGCAACCGAAGAAGAGGTCGCCCCGGCCGAAGAAGAAGAGGAAGAAGACCCCTTCTCCGACCGCAACCGATGGAAGCGCGGCGTCCTCGAAGACCCCGACGCTGAAAGTTGGTAAACAGCCTCTACGTCCACATCCCGTTTTGCACGAAGAAGTGCCCCTATTGCCACTTCTTCGTCGCACCTGACCGGCCCGATCTCAAGGCCCCGTTCTTACATGCCCTGAAACAAGAGTGGGATCTCCGCGAGCTCGCGGGCCCTTTCGAGTCGATCTACTTCGGCGGCGGCACCCCCGCCCTCTACCCCGAGGCAATTGAAGCCGTGCTCTCTTGGGCCGGCCCTCAAACCTGCGAGATCACCGTCGAGGCGAATCCCGAAGGGGCCCCCTTTGAGCGTTTTGCCGCTGCCGGCGTCAACCGCGTGAGCATCGGCGTTCAATCGCTCGATGATGCGCTTCTGAAACAGCTGGGGCGCACTCATTCCGCTTCCGATGCCCGCAACGCCGTTCTAGCCGCCCACCGCGCCGGCATCCACAACATCACAATCGACCTGATGTATGAAATTCCGGGCCAAACGGTCGCCTCTTGGCGCGACACCCTCGCTCAGCTCGCCGACCTGCCGATCACCCACTTATCGCTCTACAACCTCACCCTCGAACCGGGCACCCCCTTTGGCCGCCAAGAGCGCAAGCTCCGCACGTTGCTGCCCCATCCCGAACACGCGCTCCTCATGCTCAACGAGGCCGTCCAGGCTCTGCACACTCTCGGCCTTAACCGTTACGAGATCTCCGCGTTTGCCCGACCGGGCTTTGAGTCGCACCACAATACTGGCTACTGGACTGCGCGCCCTTTCTATGGGTTGGGTCCCTCGGCATTCAGCTATCGAGAGGGCACTCGCAGCCGCAATGTCGCCTCGCTGTTCCGCTATCAAGAGCGCCTCGCCGCACGTGCATCGCCCACCGATTTTACCGAGACGCTAGCCCCGGAAGCGCATCTGCGAGAGCTCCTCGCAGTCGAACTGCGCCTGTTGCGCGGTGTCCCCCAAGAGAAGTTCCCGCTCTTTCTGCAAGAATCTGTGGCTAAATTGATCCAACGAGGGTGGTTAATCGAAGAGGAGGGGCGCTTCCGTTTGACAGAGGCTGGCACTCTCTTCTACGACTCGGTTGCCGTCGAACTTATTTAATCTGGACGACTTTCACATCCATGCGGAGCGATTTGCCCGCGAGCGGATGGTTGAAGTCGAGGACCACTTGTTGCCCTTTGATCTTGTGGATCCGAACGGGGTAGACACCGCCGTTGGGGTCTTGGATGCCGACGACCGCGCCCTCTTTGCGGAGGTGCTCGGGCACGAGCTCCGCATCCACTTCGCGGAAGGCGTCTTTCATCACGGGTCCGTAGGCTTCATCGGGCGAAAGGATCACCACTTTCTGTCCCCCCACATTCAGCGGACGGACGGCCTCTTCCAGTTTGGGAAATACCTGTTTATTCCCCATCACAAACACAAGGGGCGTCTCGCCCACATTGCTGTCGATCAGAGTCCCCTCTTTATCCAGAAAAACGCTGTATTCCA
>CAYGOG010000052.1:0-7017 GCA_964351415.1 uncultured bacterium
TTAATACAGCGCTCTTTGCGATCGTTGAACCGCGAGAGTTTTCGCGCTAGCCCAACAGGCTACTTTTCAGCTAATAGTGGTATAGGTTAATCTTCTGAAGAAATTCCTGCCACTAAATACAGTCTCTTAAGATTGCGGGTAAATAGGGCATATGTGGAGGCATCCGCTTTCCTGGAGAAGAGCTGTTTGCAAAGATCGTCGATCAGACAGGAACACTGTGTATATTGCAATTTTCTACCCCAGGACAGGGCAGCCGCAATCACTCTGGCTAGCCGTTTTTCCTGGACGCTTACGACGTCAATGGAAGGGGGAAGACGCTGGAGGAGGAGCTGTTCCAAGTCTGCCTGAATGACATCGAGGATGTGCTGAGGAGGATCGGTATCTGTTGATCGGAGAGTAGGGGTAACTGGAATGGGATCTAAATGAATCGACATTCGACAATTATACAACAGCCTCGTTATTTAAATAAACTATAACCCGTTTGAGAATGAATTAGTAAAGATTTGAATTGTCTATATTTTTAAGTAAAATTTACACTTTATTCACACAAAAAGAGGCGTGAGATAAATTCAATCCTCCTTAACCAGAGGATTTATGAAACTGAAAGCTCTTTTACTCACACTGACACTCGGACTGGTTGCTCTTCCTGCATTTGCGGAAGACACCTCCGTTCACCAATCAACTGGATACTTCACACTCGGCGCAGGCCCCGTGCCCGTACCCCTCCCTGCAGTAGGCGTTGGCTACAGAACCCAACACGATCACCTCGGTCTCGATCTCGCGATCGTGGCTCAACCGCTCATTGTCGCAACTGCCGTGTCGCAGCGCGCGCTCTTCACCTACTACCCCACCCCGAACCTCGATGGCCAAGTCTACTTGGGCGCCGGGATTGGCGTGCACACCGCTCTTATCCACGCAGGAAAAGAGAAGAACATTCAAGTCTCTGCTTCCCCTGAATTCACAATCGGGAAGCAATACCGCACCGATAAAGGTGGCCTGCGCATGCTCTCGGCCGACGTGAGCCTGGTCAACGCGGATCTCAAGCCCTCAAAAGCTCGGATTCCCCTCGTGACCATCAATTACGGGATCGGCTTCTAATTCTCCCCCACCCCATGAGGGATCTCCTCATGGGGTTTTGTTCACCATCTAGTCTCGGCTTCTAAGAAGAACAAGCAAACGTTCTTCGGGAAAGGCCAGCGTCCCATCCCGCATATACATAGGCCCCGCCTTCAGAGCTAGTTCGCAATACTCCTCCACAAAACGCTCATCCCCTTCGTGATGAAGCCGGCAAGCCATCTCAGAGCGAATCCATTCTTGAAACGCCAAGAGGTCGGGAAACCGGTGCAAGACGTGTTCCACTTCAAAATGCCGAATCTGAAGCCCTCGCTCCTCAAACACCATTCTATACTCATTTGTTGAAAGAGCCCCCTCTCCATGAATAATTCTATGTTCATAGGAGCTCGAAAGGGGCAAGGTCGCCCAAAACTCGCCATCCGGTTGAATATCAAGCAATTCTAATCCCGCAACTGCAAACAATGATACTACAGATTTAAACAAAGCTTATTTCTCGTTTTATTGATTCTTGTTTGTTATAGTTCTCTCGAAATGAATTACATCAACTACTTCTTTCACACCGTAACGCCTCCCGCAACCTATCACCGCCGGTACGATCTGGATCTGCCCCCCGAGGAGTCGGTAGCCAAGCGAGTCGCCTTGGTCACTCTCCCATTCGTGAGCCTCTACCGCCCGCTTGGAAAGGCGCTGTCGGTCGGGATGGGTGGCTGCCGTACCCTGACCCATCTGAGTGGGGCTCTGCATGCCGAAGGGAAAAAGGAATGGTCTCAATGCAGCCTCGAGCTTGCACAGGCCGCCCTTGCCACTCTCGCCGTTGCCACAACTCTGTTTAATTATGGCGCAGGACTCTACATCACCACAGCCGTCGACTTATACCGCTATTAGCTGAAAAGTAGCCTGTTGGGCTAGCGCGAAAACTCTCGTGGTTCAACGATCGCAAAGAGCTCTGTATTAATTCAATACAGCGCTCTTTGCGATCGTTGAACCCCGAGGTTTTGGCGCCGCCCAACAGGCTACTTTTCAGCTAATAGCGGTATAGCCCAAGGCGCCGGAAGAATGGTTCAGCATGTGCGGCAAAAAGAGTACAAGAAAGCTGCCGAAGAAGCAATGCAGAGCGCCGCAAGCGGATTGTACTTGGGATTTATTGCAACCGGAGCGCTTGAAGCCATTTTAATCTCCACTCTCATTCAAGCCGCGCTCTGCGCGATCGATGCCCACAAAGAATTCAAAGAGGGCCGTTATATCGAGGCCGCTGCGAAATGCGCAATGGGAACCCTTCGCCTCCACCAAGCGAAAGGCTATCAAACCCTGATCCACCGACGCAACCAACTATTTACTCTCCAGCGCTACTCAGATCTCGCCCGCCGCGCAATCAAAGGGCGCGAAGTGCGCCACCTCGTCCAAGATCCCCTTGCCAACCTCTCCGATGCCATCGAAGCCAAAAAAGTAACCCTCGTCAACCAATCCGAGGAGTTTGACTTTGGCGCCCACTTCCACGGGTATGGCGGCGCCGTCGTCAAAGGGGACAACATCGCTTTCCGCAAAGTCCAGATCGACGGGAAAGAACAGATCGAGCTTCAGTTTAAGGTCAACCACGCCTTTCGCGATCAATTCAATGCCGAGATGGATGCGCTTGCCAAACTCAACCACAAAGAAATGCGCGAGGTGCTCGAGATCACGGGATCCCATGTGAAAGATGTGTTTGTCGCCGAAACATATTCCAATTTCTCCGAACGATCTGTCGAATTGCAAGGTCTCGGCAAACTGGCGATCGGCGCCGACTCCGACCTCCCCAACTTGTACGACCGAGTGACCATTCATATGGATGTCGATAAAAATCTCTACGACCTCCACGAAATCCTCTCGTTTACGAATCTGGACTGCGCAATCCGCCAATCGACCCAAAGCGACCTAGACCGACTCAAGCTGGGCCACCTCTTCCGCACATTCTTTCCACGCGAAGCGCTCAACTTTGAGCGCTCCACCGAGTTTTTCTCCCTCACTCTTGACCAACTCAAAGAGAAGATGAATGAGCTTGCCCCTGGAATGAAACAGGTGTACAATGACTACTTTCATCGGATGAAAGAGGCCGAAATTCTCCCCGGCCGCGTCCGCTACCGAATCGAGGGCCTTGCCGATGAAGTGTACGCGCACGGCGGTCGCGCTCTTACATCGGCTATTACCGGTGCCTATTTTGAAGATGAAGAACTCTTCGCGCGCGTCGCCTCTCTCCTTTCCATGGGAATGATCTCGACCGAGCTGAAAGATACCTATGGTCTTAATGCTAATGGATTGGGAGGCTCTTACTATCATGGCGGGGCCGATAGCATCTACATGCAGATGCTCACCGAGCAAAACGTCAAAGACAACCTCAATCTTGAAAATCTCTATTACAGCAAGGCGAGGCTCCTGATTTCGCTCGATGTACTCGAGACCGGCACCTACCAATACCCAGATGACTGCTGGGGAACTCGCATTGTGGAAAAAGAGGACTCATTTTGGTTTTCACCCGACGATTATAAGCTTCGACCCAACATTCTCGAGCTTACCGACCAAATCCAAAGCGAACCGACCCCAAAATGGTTCTGGAAATATGCCAGCCATGAAGTGATGGCGAAAGAGCGGATCGACCCCTCCTATTTTACTGGGATGATCCTTGAAGATCAGCACACGAAAGACGACCTGATCGACTACTTGCGCAAACACAATCTCATCCACAAAGATACCTCAGGCAACGAGACGGTCCTCAACATCGCCCTCGATCGGTTCTTCCGTGTTGGCACCCACGTCACCGAAGACCTGATCGCGTAATTGGGTAGTCCGAAACAGGTAATGCTGGAATCATGCGAAGCGCAGGGGGGCGAGATGCAAACCACCTGACGAGTCCATAGCCAAAGCGCTATGGACGAGGAGGGGGGTGCAGCAGATCGATCTCCCTCCGCGAGCAGGATTCAGCATTACATGTTGAGGGCTACCCATAATTGAGTCTTGACAAACTACCGCCCCTATCCTAAATAGAAGTGCTAGGGAGGGACCGTGGAGAAGAGGCGGCTGGCCGCTTTGTGCGCGCTTGTTTGTATGGCCTCGTGCGCACGCGAGGCATGGGACCCGTTTCCCCTTGCGCCCGCCAATTCTTACTCTACCTGGACCCCGCTCGACGGCAATAAACTCATCAGCTCCCAATTCTGCGAAACTCTTGTCCCTCCCTCGTTTGGCCAAGAGAAGCTCGCGCTTGCCGATCTGCTCGATGTCGCCCTCCAAAATAATCCGACTACCAAGCAGACGTGGGCCGAGGCAAGGGCTGCCGCCGCCCAGTATGGCCAATCGCTCAGCCCCTTCTCGCCCCAGCTCGACGGTCAAGGGACCGCAAGCCGGATTCGCTCCTACTTTACCCTCGGCGAGAGCAATGTCTTCGTCCCCTACTATTTAACCACGTACGGCCCCAATCTCAACTTGTCCTACACGCTGTTTGACTTCGGCCAGCGCTCTGCCAAGGCCGAGTCGGCGCGCCAAGCGCTCGCGGTCGCCGACTGGAACCACAACTTCCAGATCCAGGCGGTCATTCAGACGGTCATGGATAGCTACTACACCTACTTGCTCGCAGCCGCGCAGCTGAGGGCGCGCGAGGCCGATCTACTCAACGCAAATGCCACACTCGACGCCGCGAACCAGCGCTTTGCCATGGGGATCGCAAGTTTAGGCGAGGTCGCACAGGCGCGCACCTCGTATCTGCAGACGAAAATCAACGCCACCGACCAGCGGCAAGAGGTGGAAAATGCGTTTGCCCGCCTCTCCACCAATATTGGCTTGCCCGCCAATGTGCCGTTTCAGGTGATTCCGCTTCCCGATAATGTGGAGCCGTCGATGCTGATGGACGACTTGGAAGAGCTTGTCGCCCGCGCGCAAAACAATCGGCAAGATCTATACGCCGCCCGCGCGCAATTGTGCGAAAAGCAGGCAGAACTCGACTACGCCCGCTCGCAAGTGTATCCGGTTCTGGACAGCACGGCGCAAGTGGGCCGCTACAACTACAACGACGGTCTTCACGAGCGGTACCACTTCACCGCGCAAGTCACCCTCTCGTTTCCCATCTTCCGCGGCTTTTTCTTTCTCAACGGCATCCGCAAAGCCAAAGCCGATCTCGAGGCGAGCAAGGCGGGGCTGATGCAGACCGAACTCAATATCGTCCGCGACGTCACCACCGCCCACATGGGCATTCACACGTCCGCCTCGAACCTCACCGACTCCGATGAGTACTTCCGCGCGGCCGAGCTCGAATACAAAATCGCGCTGGAAAACTACCAGCAGGGCACAGGCTCGATCCTCGACCTCCTCTCGGCTCAAGCCTCCCTCTCCAACGCCCGCGCCCGCAAAGCGAGCGCCACAAGCGCCTGGTTCACCTCGCTCGCCAGCCTCGCCTTTGCCACCGGCACCCTCTGCGGGGGCCCATGTACCGATTAATCGCCCTCTTGCTGCTCTGCGCCTGCTCCGCCAAAGCCCCCCCACCCCCTGCCGTCTATAAAGTAAAAACTTCACTTGCCGTGGAAAAGGAGACTCCTCTGTTTTTGGAGGCGCTCGGCCACGTGGAGCCGATCAACTCAGTCGAGGTGCTCTCCCGCATTGAAGGGGAGCTGATGGAAGTGCTCTTCACCGAAGGGCGAGAAGTGAGCAAAGGAGATCTCCTCTTTACCATCGACCCGCGCCCCTACGAAATCCGAGTACGCGAGGCAGAGGCCCAGGTGCAGGAGGCGCAGGCCAAGCTCTCCCTCGCCCAAGAGCGGGTCACCCGCTATGCGCCGCTCGCCCGCGACGAGTACATCTCGCAACTCAACTACGAAACGCTCCAGACAGAGCTCACCGTTCACCAGGCGACCCTCGCCCGCAACCAGGCGACCCTCGACCACGCCAAGCTAGAACTCAGCTACTGCTGGATCGCAGCGCCGATTGATGGCCTCACCGGCATCCTCAAGATCGAGCGGGGCAACCTGATCGGCGCCGACAAAGGCCAACCGCTCGTCTCGCTCAATCAGATGAGCCCCATCTACGTCACCTTTTCAATCCCCGAAGTCAACCTCCCCCGCATCTTGCAGGCAGGCCCTCAGCTCCCCGTCGAAGTCTCCTTAAACGATGCGACACTCACCGGCAAGCTCCAGATGATCGACAATGCCGTCGATCGCAAAACCGGTATGGTCAAGTTGCGCGGGATCTTTGCCAATGATACGCGCATGCTGTGGCCCGGCCTATTTGTCCGAAGCCGCCTCATCCTCGACCATATCCACGCGACGGTGATCCCCTACACTGCCATTCAAGTCACCACCAGCGGCCCCCTTGTCTTTGTCGTAAAACCCGATAAAACGGTCGAAGCGCGCTCCGTACAGCTCGGCCAGCGCGAAGATCTCCAAATCATCGTCACCCAAGGCATCCACCCAGGCGAAACGATCGTGACCGAGGGGCAAATCAACCTCGTCAACGGAGCGCAGGTTGAACCTCTCTGAGCCCTTTATCAAGCGCCCCGTGATGACGACGCTCGTCATGAGCGCGCTCTTCATCTTCGGCCTCCTCGCCTACTTCCGGATGCCGGTGAGCGATCTGCCGAGCATCGAATTCCCCACCATTCAAGTCACGGTCAGTTATCCCGGCGCCACCCCCGAAACGATGGCCAACTCGTGCGCCACGCCGCTCGAGCAAAACTTCATGACAATCGAGGGGCTGCAGGCAATCATCTCGCAGAGCAATACCGGCTCCACCAACCTCGTCCTCCAATTTGCCCTCGACCGAGACCTCGATGGCGCCTCCACCGACGTCCAGGCGCAGATCAGCCGCTCGCTCCCCAACCTCCCCTCCAACCTCCCCAATAACCCCACCTACGAAAAGGTCAACCCCGCCGCCACTCCGATTATCTATTTTGCGCTCACCTCGCCCACCATGACCATGGCCGACCTC
>CAYGOG010000053.1:0-1333 GCA_964351415.1 uncultured bacterium
GATATCGTCGATGCCGCGGTTGGAGGCGCCGTCGATCTCCAGGACATCGAGCGATTGGCCCGCTGTAATCTCGAGGCACGAGGGGCATGTGTTGCACGGCTCAAGGCCGCCGGCAGCGCAGTTGAGCACCTTGGCGAAAATACGGGCCAGGGTGGTTTTGCCCACACCGCGGGGGCCCGAAAAAAGGTAGGCATGGGCAACCTGGTTTCGCTTGAGCGCGTTTTGGAGCGTGGTGACGGTCGCCTCTTGGCCGATCACGTCGCGGAAGAGCTGGGGCCGACAGCGGCGGGCAATAGCTTGATGCATCATCGACCAGAGTAATCGGACGGAGGACTTCCCGCAAGTGGCTCTTTCGTGTTATGATGCCGCGGTATGAATGAGATGCGCCTGTGGTTCGGAACATTCGACCGCGGATGGCGACTCTTGGTGGGCTTGCTCTGTGCCCTTTGCGTCGCCCTTTTTCTCCATTTCCGTGAGGTGCGCGTAGAGGTATTGGAACTCAATACGCCCGCCCCGCGGTACATCGTCACACAAGTGGATTTCGAATATCCCGACTTGGAGGCGACCGCTGTTTTAAAACAGCGCGTGTCGCAGGACATCGGGGCGATTTACGCGATCGATGAGCACGCCGTGCGCGAGAGGCGGATCGAATTCGAGAATCAACTCCTCCACGAGCGGGGGCGCCGATTTGAGGAGATGTACGCAATCTCAGAAGAGGTGGAGTCGCTGCTGTTGAGCGGTCGCTTTGCAGATGCTCAGACGGTGGAGCGGATTGCGGAGATGGGGGTGGAGGAACACGAGTTTTACACAACGGCCGGAGAGTCGATCCCCGAACTGTTTTGGGATGAGGTGGGGACGCGGGTGGGGCGCTCGTATGCGAGCGATGAGGTGCGCGAAGTGGTCCAGGCATATGCGGGCAGCGAATGGCCTCTCGCGGAGGATCAGTCGCTGGAGCGGGTGATGCGCAATGGAGTTGCCAAGGGCGTGCCCGAGCGGTTTGCGCGCGTCGCAGCGGGGACCCGGATCATCGACCAGGGGGAGATGGTCACATCCAGGCATCTCACCATGATGCAGGCGATGAAACAGGCCCTCTCGGAGGAGCGCAAACTGCTCGACCCCCGCACAGTGATCGCCGACCTGATGCTGGCGCTGATTTTGGTCACCGTCAGCGCCCTCTACTTTCGCATTTCGCAGAGCACCTTTGTCCGCTCGCTGCAGCAAGTAGCGCTATTTGTCTCGATCCTCATGTTGAGCTTGGTCCTCGCCAAGATAACCGAGTTTGTGCTGCTCCGCAGCTCGAGCAACCTCATCGAGGAGATCCGCTACCCCATTT
>CAYGOG010000053.1:1343-7017 GCA_964351415.1 uncultured bacterium
ACCCCATTTTAGCTCCCTTTGCCACGCTGCTCATCTGCCAATTGCTCGCGCCGCGCACAGCCCTCTTCGCCGCCACGGTGTTGAGCATTTTGCTCGCCGTGAGCTTGGCAGTCGACTCCAGCCGCTTTTTGATTTTGAACTTGGTCACCTCGATCGCGGTGATCATCGCGGCGAAAAATGTGCGCCGCCGCACAGAGATCTTCACCGTTTGCCTCATGTCCTGGATTGCCGCTTTGCCGGTCTTGTACGCCTATTCACTCGGCGACGGAGACCTGTGGAGCCGCGCTCTATTCATAGACATCAGCGCCTCCCTTGTATTTTTGATGTCGACAGCCGTCCTTGTCATCGGCATATTGCCCGCGCTCGAGTCGCTCTTCCAGGTGCTCACCGATGTGAGCCTTATGGAATACATGAACCCGAGCAATCCCCTGTTGCAGCGCCTATGTCTCGAAGTACCAGGCACTTACAACCATTCCCTCTTCCTGGCCAACCTCGCCGAATCGTGTGCCAATGCAATTGGCGCCAACGGCCTCTTCTGCCGCGTGGCGACGCTGTACCACGACATCGGCAAGTTGAAGAACCCGTATGCGTTTGGGGAGAATCAGCAAGGGGGCCTGAATCTGCACCAAATTTTGACGCCACTTGAATCGGCGCAGCTCATCATCGCGCACGTACCCGACGGCGTGGAGTTAGCGCGGGCGCATGGGCTTCCCAATTCATTCCACGACATTATCCGCGAACACCACGGCACCACGCTCGCCTACTATTTCTATCGGAAAGCGCAAGAGCAGGAACAGGAAGCCGAGGAGTCTGAGTTTCGGTATCCGGGTCCTAAGCCGCGTACGAAGGAGTCGGGGATTATCATGTTATGCGACATGATCGAGGCGGCTTCCCGCTCGCCCGAGGAAGAGAGCCTCTCCGCGCTCATCGACCGCCTGGTCTCTGAAAAGGCCGAAGAGGGGCAACTCGACGACTGCCAACTCACCTTTGAAGAGCTGACCAAAGTGAAACGCACCCTCCTCCAAAATATGCAATTGAGCCACCATGTCCGCGTCAAGTACCCCAAAAAAGTGTCATGAGAATTGGGATCTACAACGGCAGGGGCACGTCTCATCGATTTGTGGAAGCCCTTATCCAAGCCTTTACGCCCCATCCGGTCACTCTCCTGAGTGCGCGCGCGCTTTTGTTTGCCGATTGGCCCTCGCACGTCGACATATTGGCAATACCGGGAGGGCGCGACCTTCCCTACGTGCGCGACCTCCACGGCAAGGGCACCCGGCGGATCCGCGCCTTTGTAGAGGGGGGCGGCCGCTACTTGGGGATCTGTGCGGGCGCCTATTTTGGGAGTCGCGAAGTTGTGTTTGAGCCGGGAGGGCCTTTACAGGTCTTGGGCCATCGAGAGCTTGCCTTTTACGGGGGCAAAGCCGTGGGTCCCGCCTATGGCCTCGGCGTATTTGATTACCGCAGCGAGCGGGGCGCGCGCCTGGCGCACATCGGCGGAGCGCACGTGTACTTCAACGGGGGGCCGGCGTTTCCCGAGGCAAAGGGCGAAGAGGTTCTTGCCCGCTACGATGATCTGCCAGATGCGCCGCCTGCGATCCTCCGGTGTCGTGTAGGAAGCGGCATCGCGATCCTAGCGGGCGTCCACATTGAGTGCCCTGTCCCCGATGATGCGCCGCGCCGCGCGCTTTGGGATCGGGTTCTGTCCGACACCCTCTAATAGCTGGCGGTTGCGCTGAAGTGGAGGTAGCTGCTGAGGGCGGGGCGGTTGAGGGTGGAGAGGAGCTGGAGGCCGTAGTCGAGGCGGGCGTTGAAGTAGGGGGCGGCGCTCAGGCGGAGGCCTGGCCCTGCCGAGAGGAGCGGCGTCGAGTCGCCATAGCCAAAATCGGAAAAGAGGAGGAGGGTGGCGTAGCGCAAGAGAGGCGGGGTGTGCGCTTCGACGGACGTGGTGAGGCCGGAGGCGACGTTGAGAAAGCGTTCGGGATATCCGCGGATCGAGTCGTAGCCGCCGAGGGCAAATTGCTCGGTTGCGATGAGGTCGGAGGTGGTGGCGAGTTGGCCGCGGGCGAGGATGTCGAGAGAAAAGTCTGCGGGGAGGAGGAAGAGGTGTTGGAGAGCGAGGCGGGTGTAAGCGTAGTTTTGGCAGAGGAAGCCTTCCGCCTCAAGGTGGGAGTTGAGGTGCGTGAACGCGTAGCGCCCTTCGAGCTGCCGGACGGTGCCGTCGTGCGTGTTGACGAGCGAGGTGTCGAGGAGATGCGCATTGTGGAGCGATTTGTAGTCGAAGCCAAACTGGAATTCGTGGCGGAGGCCGATCGGAATTTGGTAGCGGAGCGAAGCTTGCCAGTTGCGTCCCTGCGTCCGGTTGTGCGCGTCGTGGAGCCTGTCGGCCTGGGCATAGGTACCGAAGACGTTGAGAAGGTGGCGCCAGGGGAGCGGCGCGAGGTAGGAGGCGGTATGGGCCTGAAATTCGGTGGGGTTGGGCGCTGCGGTGAATTGGTAGGAGAGGGTGTGGTCGAGGCGGAGCACATCGCCCCACTGAAAGCCGCCGAAGAGGCGGATGGGGCTTGTGGTTTCGGTTCCGGAGTTATCGCTGCCGGCGTAGGGGCGAAAGGGGAGCCGGTCGCGCACCGAGAGCTCGAGGTTGGTTTGCCCTTCGACGATGCCGGGCGACAGGACGAGATCGCAGCTGCGAAATGGATTGCGGTTGAGCCACGCTAAATCTTGCTCGAGCGCGCGCGGATGGATCGGAGTCCCCTTCTCCGCGCGCAGCTGAGGCAGGAGTGTGTCTGCGGTGAAGTACCGATTCCCCTCGATCGTGATCTCGGCGATGCGGCTTTCATCAATGGCAACTGTGATCTCATCGTTTTCCTGAAACGGGATGGAGACGAGGACAAACGGGTGGTCGAGCTCAGCGCAATAAGCGCTCGCTTCCGCGCGGAGCTGCTCGGGCGAAAAGGGGGCCTCTAGAAACACCTCGCGCAGATGAGCGCCTAACTGTTCCTCTACTGGAGGGGGAAGGGTCGTGACGAGCTCGATCATGGCGCTAAATATTTTTCTTGATGAAGCGAGACCATCGCGGTGAAGTGGGTCATCGCGGAGGTGAGGTGAACCGGTGTGGCGTAGAGGCCGCGCCGATCATATCGGAAGCGTTCGGAGAAAAAGAGAGAGGCGTAAGTGGGCGCAGGGGGAGCGGAGGGACGAGACCAGCCCAGTTTGGCGTAGAGTCCCGGCGCCGGTGCTTGTGGATAGCGGGCTACTGGCAGCAACGCGATCTGCGGCACATGGCCATTGAGTGTCCCTCTGATGTGGAGCTGGCTCTGCTGCGCGCCGTAGAGGGTGAGCGGCCCCTCTGTTGTGGCAATGCGAGAGCCGGCATCGACTGCAAGGTGTCCCGGCCCCACTGCCTCGGATTGGAAGTCGGCGACGAGGTCCACGCTGCCCCCCAAGGCGAAGTTGGCAATGGCCGTGTTGTGAAGAGAGAGCGATTCGCCAGCAAGCAGGAGCAGCGGCGCGCCCTCTGCACCGCGGAGCGCCAGATTCATCCCCTCGAGCGTCAGATTGCCATGGGGCGCCGACAACTGGAGTGCATCGGCAGCAGTGAGCGAGCTCCCCTCTCCCGCCGAGAGAGAGGCATCCGTTGTGAGGCTAAAAGGGCCCCCCAGATTGTAGTGTGCATGGGGCGCGAGCGAGGCCGCCCCGTTTGCATGGAGGAATAGCGTGCCACCTGATGTGGTGACAGAGCCGGTGAGTTGCAGATTCCCTGAAGTGTGGAGGGAGACATCGGCTTGCTTCAGCCACGCGACGAGACAGGCCGCAGGCAGAGTCGTGTGCGAGCCCCGTGGAAAGCGGAGGAGCTCAAAAAATAGGGGAAGCGCTCCGCCCACCGTCGCTTGATGCCCCTCAAGCGAGATAATGCCCCGCTGGCCGAGCGGCGAGTGGATATCGATGCCGCCAAAGGGGTCGATTTCCCCCTCGCCGCGCAGCATAATGAGGCCGCCGTCGCCCCCCTGAGGTCCACCCCGCGCGCTGATTGTCCCTGAAAACGAGAGGAGCGCGCGCCCTTGGAGCGTGATCTGGCCTCCTGAGCCGTTCTCGAGCGCATCGGCGCCGATGTAGGTGTCGGGTTCGGCAAAGAGGAGATTGGTCTGAACCGAGAGGACGCCGCCGCCGTGGGGCGAGGTGGTGTCGAGAATCCCGGCGCGCCGCATGACGAGCTCATCGCTTTCAACTTCAATGCTCCCGCCCGGAGTGGAGGCAGAGCCGCTCATCTCCACGCGCCCCCCCTCTGCTTGCAAGGCGATCGACTCAGCGGCCTCGATTGTGCCGGTGTGGCAAATCGCCAAAATATAGAGCGAACCATCCGCTGCTAAGGTAGCATCCAACGCCTCGACAAGGCCCTGTTCGTTGATCCCACAATCGCGCCGCAGAGCCTCGGGACGCGGCCGAATGTAAATCCGCTCGAAGCCGGCGGGTCGGATCAGCACCTCCTGCCCCGCCGCCAGCCCCGCATGGCCCTGCGGCGCATGAATGGCCCCCTCTTGCACAATGCGGCTCGCAATTAAAAACACATCGCCGTTGCGGGCCCGAATCGAGCCGCAATGGACAATCTGCCCCTCCGAATCGCCCGAAAAGAGCAGCTCTCCCCCCTCTAAAAAGGCAGAATTGGAGAGGTCTAGGGTAGAGGCGACAAACGCCCCCGTATCAATGCGGGCATCGCGTCCTATGACAATGCCCCGCTCATTTAAAATATAAATCGCCCCATTGGAGCGAAGATTTCCTTTAATTTCAGTGCCCTTGTGCCCGACGACCCGATTTAAAAGGGCCGACTGGGCCGAGGGGAGGAGCATGTCGACCCGCTCATGAGGGCCAATGGAGAAGTCACCCCAGTCCACAATCGCCCGTTCGCTCGAGGAGGTGACCGTCAAACGAGCCGTTCCCTCACCTACGCAAGAGACCTCCCCTGCCCGCACCAGGGGCTGGGTGGGATTAGACCAGAGGGGCAGAGCTAAACACAACATCCAGAATCGCATGAGGGAAGATTGTCCACCTCGCCGATCTTTGGGTCAACAAAGAACTTTCTATATCAGCCAAAAAAACGAATACATCGATTTTAATATTAATGAGATGCGAACAATTCATTAGCGTTTATTAGTTTTCTGCAATTCGCTATAATTATCGCAACATTGGATTGGCTATGATTACATTATCTACGATGCGCGCTTATTTAAGTAGTTCTGTGCCGGCTCAAACTGCTGCTGCAGTTGCCGGAGGTATTGCAGGCGCCGTGACAGGCGCAGTGAATCTCCTTTTCCGTCGCGCGCCGCTGCCGGTTTCATCTCCTTTGGACCCCCCTCCCGAAAGCGACTCCGGCGTAGGAGAACCTGCGTCCGATCCGATAGCAGCCCCCGTCGTAGTAGCTCTTGCTGTAGTAGCTCCCGCCGTCCCTGAGGACTCCAGAGAATCTGCGTCCCCTGCAACTCCCGCTCCTTCAGCCCCTCCTCTCGCAGTTCCTGCCGTAGTTCCTGCCGTAGTTCCTGCCGAAGCTCCCGTAGCCGCCGAAGCTCCCGTAGCCGCCGAAGCTCCTCCTGTTGAGAAACCGATTTCCTATCCCAAACTGGATACGTACTCCTCCCTAAGAGCCGGAGTCGAGGCTCGAGGATGGGGTGGTGTGATC
>CAYGOG010000054.1:0-6782 GCA_964351415.1 uncultured bacterium
GACAAAGTCGGGGCGTTTTGGTTTCGGAAGAAGCGACCCACTGAGTGGGTCGCGTGGTAGGATTCGAGTCTTTTTCGATGTTTTTGCCGCAGCAAAAACCGAAAAAGACCGCCGCCCCGGAGGCACCCTGCCTTACGCAGGGTGCCGCGAGGGGAATCGACGATAAGCGACCCACTGAGTGGGTCGTACTTGAAAATATTTATTGGCATTTATGTAATCAAGTAGGTTACGCTTGTGGTGCTGGTAAAATCGATGCCGATCAAGACGTTTAAACACAAAGGTCTTCGAAGATATTTTGAAGCAGGAAGCAAGGCTGGTATTCAGAATGCATTTGCGGCTAAAATCGAGTTGATTCTCGATCGCTTAGAGGCTGCACAAGAACCAAAGGACATGAACTTCCCTGGTTCTAACTTTCACCCATTGCGGGGAGATTGGAGGGGCTTTTATTCGGTTCATGTGAACGGCAACTGGACAATTGTATTTCGCATGGAAAATGGCGAAGCATTAGATGTAGATTTAGTGGATTACCACTGAGGGTGTCATGATGAAGGCAAAAAGACGGAAACCAACTCATCCGGGGCGGATTTTGGATGAGCATTATATTAAGCCATTGAATCTGAATTTGCAGAAGTTGGCGGACCATTTGGGCGTGGCGCGCAATACGTTATTTAAGATTCGAGTGGGGACTGCTGATGTGACTCCTGCAATGGCTCTTGTATTGGCTGAAGCATTTGATACGACACCCCAACTTTGGCTTAATCTACAGCAAAAATATGATCTTTGGCTTGAAGCAAACCATAAGACTCATGGACATGTGAAGCCAATACTGAAAAATGGGCGTGCCCTGCCCATTATTAAGTCTGCTGGATTAGCGCGGGTTGTGGCTGCTTGAGATAACCGCTATTGGCTGAAATGGCAGGGTGCGGTGGACCCGATGGGCTGGATTAACCATTTCGCTTCATAATGCGTAAGTAGCTCGTTATGAGCATCTTGCAATTAAATGCAGCGACCTCTTAGCGTGCCATGTTTATCTCCTTGCTGTATATTAACATTTACTTTAAAATATAATGCCTATGGCAGCTGCTGTCGCACCCCTTCCCATCGTTCGCACCGGGCTTAGAGAATATTCGGCTATCCGAGAACTCGGTCATGGGGCTACGGCTACTGTGTATGAAGCTAGGGCAGAGTCCGCATCTCGTGCTTCCCGCCCTGTTATGGTGGCTCTCAAAGTCTTTAACAAAGGCCGAGAACGGGAGATGAAACGGGAAATCGCAGCACTTGCGCAACTGCCAGAAGAGTGCCCCTTTGTTCCTCATCTGATTGACTCTACTGAAACAGCCATTGTGATGACTCTCCTCAAGGGAAGACCGGCCACAGAAATGTTGACGGAATCTCGTCGCGATATTGATCTTGTCCAGAGAATTGGATTTGGGATCGTGCAGGGGCTTTATGCTATGGGCCAAGAAAACATGGTGCACCAGGACCTCAAGCCTGAAAACATTATAGTGAATCCCGAGTGGGTAGGTACAATTGCGGACTTTGGCTGTGCTGGGATTCTATCACCAGATAAATCTATTAGCCCATCGGGCACTCCAGGCTACGCAGCCCCCGAGCGCTTTGGGCGCTCTTCCTCGGGAGTGAGCCCTGCCGATGACATGTGGTCGCTGGGAGCTACCCTATTTGAGTTGGCAACGGGAGAGCGCCTTCTACGGGCAGAATCCGATTTTGAGAGCGCAGAGCGGAGCAGCTGGGAGCCTCGCTTTGTCGATGCTATACCACTTATTCAGAAAGAGCTCTCCTCTGATTCCGATGAAGCGGAAGAACAAAAGAAAATTATATCCCTCCAGGGATTAATCCGCGGCCTTTTGAATCCACGATCGACGCGCTTCGACATCAATGTGGTGCGGCAACACTCATTTTTTCGGTCTCTTATGATCGTGCAAGTCATTCGCCCTCTGCCTGTTGAATGCAAAATAGGGTCGGGAGAGGACCCACAGAAAATGGGGATGTCTCCGCTTTCACGGGAAGGGGTGGCCGTTATAGAAAGAGCCCCGTTTCTTAAAGTGGTTGAGTATCGGCATCCGCACGACGTGGAAGCTCCGCTGAAGCGCCCTCGGGATCCCTACAAAGGTCCTCTCGAAGAGGTTAGTTCAATCTACCGGATTCCCGAGTCGGTGAAGCCGACTATTAAGATATACTCCCGCCTTTCTGTACTGGACAAAAAATAAGTTGATGAAGAGAGCTCGCTGAAGAGCGACCATATCTCGTTGAGTTTCAAAAAAAGATTAGGGGATCTGGGAATATCGGCAACCCTTGTAAAATGGGGGGGTCGCAAAGCCCTGCAGTCGTGCGGTTGCAGGGCTTCTTTCATTGTTGGGGGGATGTATGGCGAGCCAAATGACAGCAGACGGACTCTTTCAGGGCTATCGGGCGGAAGCGATTCCCCCTGCAACCACTCGTTCGGCTCGTGTCATGACCATTTCTCTGCAGAAATGCTGGTATTTGTGGGAAGAGGGGGGGTGTGGAGCTGATGAGGTGGTCGAACGCCTTTCTTCAGCTTCTCAAAAATCCACCGGAGAGTGGGCGGATTGGGGATTTCGGGAACAGCAAATGCACGCGGATCTCTCTCTATGCCGCAACGCGTTTGAACGATACAAGAAGCAGCTGACCAGTTGGCAAGAGAAGTACTGGGAACACTCTCGCTGTTTGCAAACGTTCCCTGAGGATGTGATTACAGTGCGCGATTCGGGGGACATCGAATTGGCAAGGCGTCGGTTTTCTCACAAGGCATCTATGGGAAAGCTGGAGCAGTTGTGTGAGGACTATGGCTATCGCTGCCAGGCTCTAGCGCGGGCCGCTTTGGCCCTCTGCTCTACCCTGGATGGTGGCCGCGAAGCGATGTGCTCTGAGATGCCCTCTTGTGATGCGCCCTATGCATTGCTTCTCCATGGCGAGTTGATGAAACAGGGATACTACTTGCATCGGAGAGAGGCAGCTAGTTCGCTATCAACGACTTCTGTTGTTTGACGGGGGGTCTTTATCCATTATACAATGCGAGTTTTCCTCAATATGTCCAGTTTTATTGGACATATTGAGGAAAACTCGTTAACTAATGACTGACGGTTAGGAGGATAGGCGGAAGGCGAGGGCGCCGAGGAGGCCGGCCCCGGGGAGGGTGAGGAACCAGGCGAGGGCGATCTTTTGGGGGGTGGTCCAGCGGACGTTGTCCCGGCCGTTGGCGGTGCCGACGCCGGTAATGGAGCCGGCGATCATGTGAGAGGAGGAGATGGGCATGCCGAGGAAGGAGGCGGTGAGGATGACAAGCGAGGCGGAGCACTCGGCGGCAAAACCTTGGACAGGGGTGAGGCGCGTGATGGAGAATCCCATGGTGCGGATGATCCGAAAGCCGCCGGAAAGGGTGCCCGCTCCCATGACGAAGGCGCAGGCGAGGATGACCCAAAGGGGAATGTGGGGTGTCGGGATGAGGTGTGAGGAGAAGAGTCCCAAGGTGATAATCCCCATGCTCTTTTGCGCGTCGTTGAGGCCGTGGGAGAGGGCGACGAGGCAGGCAGAGCCGATTTGCAGGTGGCGGAAGAGCTTCAGGTTGTGGGAGGCGGGGAAGAGATAGAGGGCGCGCATGCCGAGGTACCCTAGGAGAAAGCCGAGGAAGGGCGAAAGGATCATGGGGAGGAGCACTTTGATGGTGACGGTGCGCCAGTAGATGTCGACGCCGGCGCCGGCTGCGATGGCAGCGCCCAGAAGGCCGCCGATCAGGGCGTAGGAGGAAGAGGAGGGCATCCCAAAATACCAGGTGATGAAGTTCCAGACAATGGCGCCGAAGAGGGCGCAGAGGATGAGCGCTTGGGTGGCGTCTTGGGCGTCGATGAGGCCGGTCGCAATGGTTTGCGCGACGCCCGAAATCTGCGTGGCGCCAAGTGTGTTGAGGACGCCCGCCAGGACGATGGCGGAGAATGGGGCGAGGACGCGAGTGGCAATGACGGTGGAGACGACATTGGCGGCATCGTGAAAGCCGTTGGTGTAGTCGAAGAGGAGGCCCAAGCAGATGATGAGGATCGCGATCTCCATCAGTCGATCAACTTATGGGAATGGGGGATTGCGATCAAGGGGAATAGTGGGTATGATGAACGACTTTTTGGAAAAGGTGATGTATGGTTCGTTACCTATTATTGATGTTGATGGTCCCGTTTATGGCATTTGCACAGAATCGTCCGATTGTAGTGATGGAAACGACCGCTGGTGTGGTCGAATTGACGCTGTTCCCCGATGTGGCTCCTAAGACTGTGGAGAACTTCGTGGGCTTAGTGAAGAAGGGCTATTACGATGGAATCATCTTCCATCGAGTGATCCCCAGTTTTATGGTGCAGGGAGGCGATCCGACCGGCACGGGGATGGGCGGTTCGTCCCTTTGGGGCAAGCCGTTTGGCGATGAGTTTAATCAGACGGTGAAGTTCGACCGAAAAGGGTTGCTCGCGATGGCCAATGCGGGTCCCAATACGAATGGAAGTCAGTTTTTCATCACGACGGCGCTGACGCCGTGGCTGAATCAGCGACACACGATCTTTGGCGAGGTGGCGAAGGGAATGGATGTGGTGCTGAAGATGGAGAAGGTGGCGCGCGATGCAAGAGATCGCCCTGTGGAGCCGATCAAAATCTTAAAAGCCTATATACGCGAGGAGAATGTGGAAAAGAAATAGGGACGCAAGGATCCAGCAGATCCAGTGGACCTGTCTTGCTTGGCCGGCGACTAGTTTGAGGAGGACATAGGAGATGAAGCCCCACGCAAAGCCCTCGTAGAGGCTGAGGGTGAGGAGGAGGACAAGGGCCATCAAGAGCGGGGGGAGCGATTCGGTGAGGTTGCGCCAGGGGATCAGGCGGTACTCTTGGAGCATGAGGGCGCCGACGGCGATGAGGGTCATGGAGGCGGTGAAGGGGGGGAGAGAGGCGACGATGGGGAAAAAAAAGAGCGAGGCGAGGAGGCAGGCGGCGGTGACGAGAGCGGCCCGCCCTGTGCGTGCGCCTGCTCGGAGCCCGGCTGTGGATTCGATGAGAAAGGTGGCGTTGGTCGCCCCCAGAAGCGCGGCGAGCATACTGGTGAGCCCCTCGGGAAAGATAATCCGGTTGAGCCGCTCTGTATTTTTGTGATGCAAGGCGAGGCTCATCTGCGCACTGAGGGTGTGGAGCACGGCTCCGGTATCGAAAAATTTCATTAAGACGACGGTGAGGATGATGGGCCAATGGCGGGGGTGGAGGGCTCCGACAAGGTCGAGGGTGAGGTAATTTTTATCGGCAAATACGGGGAACGCGAGAAAGCCGCGCCATTCGGTGAGATCGAGGGCAAACGAGAGGCTCCAGGTGGTGAGGATGGCGATGAGGAAGGAAGCGCCGATTTGGGCGCGGTGCAGGAAGTAAAAGAGGAGGAGTCCGCCCAGGGCGAGGAGCGTCTCGGGGCCGGGGTGGAGGATGTCGATGCCGCGGAGGCCGATGATGAGGAGAAAGAGGCCGATGGCGCCGATAGAACCCTCGCGGATTGTCTTCGGGAGGTGGATGAGGATGAGCTGTCGCATCTGGAGGAGGGTGAGGAGAAAGACGATTGTGCCGGACCAAAAGACGATGCCAAGGCACTCTTCAGGAGTCGCGAGCCCTTTCTGGAGAATGGAGTAGGTGAGGTAGGATGCGACGCCTAACCCGGGACCGAGGGCAAAGGGGACGTCGGCGTAGATGGCGAGGGCGAGGGTGCCGACGGCGGTGGTGACGAGGAAGGCAATCAGGGCGCTGCTCGGGTCAAAGCCCCCCTCGGCGAGAATTTTGGGGTAGACCAAGAGCAGGTACGCAAGGGTGAAATAGGTGGTGAGGCCTCCGATGAGTTCTCGTCTCATAGTTCGGATGCTATCGGAAATCGCATCGGACTGGTAGAATTTCCTTATGGGAGTTCCTTGTTTTATGCGATTTTTTCTCTCTTTTCTCCTCTGCTTTCCGCTCGTTGCAGAGATCCGCGAAGTGGCCCGATTTGATCAAATCAATGCCCATCTCAATCCAACGGACTTTCTTGTGCTCGATGTCGACAATACTCTCATGGAAACGGTTCAAATGCTCGGATCCGATCAGTGGTTCTCGTATCGAATTCAACAATACCTTGCAGAAGGGTACTCTCCCCAGGAAGCCTCGGAAATTGCACTCGCACAATGGGTGGCCATCCAAAGCTTGACTGAAGTCAAACCGGTCGAGCCTTCCGCTGCCTCCTGGGTCCGTCAGTGGCAAGAAGAGGGATACCCTGTAATGGCCCTCACTTTGCGCGGCTTAGGTCTGGCACACCGCACAGATGAGCAACTCCTTGCGCTTTACATCGATTTTCGCAAGGGAGCCCCCTGGGCAGAAACCACCTTGTACAATCTCCAGCAAACAGTTCTCTATCGCGATGGGATGCTCTTCACGGCTGGAACCAATAAAGGGACTGCCCTTGCCACATTTTTGAGCGACACAGACTTGCACCCCACTCGCATTGTGATGGTCGACGATAAACGCCACCACCTTGAAATTGTGGAACACGCCTGCCAGCAGCTGGAACTCCCCTTTCTGGGGCTCCGCTATAGTCACGCAGACGCCACAGTCCAGGCGTTTTCTCCAGAAATTGCCGATGTCCAGTGGGAAGCCTTCGGTCATCTGATCAGCGATGAAGAGGCAAAAACGAGACTCCAGGATAGATAATATCGCATCGGACTGGTAGAATTTCCTTTTTTGGAGAACCGTATGCAAGTTGAAAT
>CAYGOG010000055.1:0-6758 GCA_964351415.1 uncultured bacterium
GTTGAGCGCCGCTGGGGCCTTCTACGGAGGCGAGAGAATCGCTTAAAAACGGATTGGGAGGGGCAATGGCGATTCGGCTATTGGGGGTTGCCTTTTGCCACCAGTTGAGCCAGCTGGCCGGCAAGGGGCGCATGGCGTACTCGGTGCCGAGCCACTTCTCCTTCCGGTCGAGCTCAATGCTTAACTGTTCGGGGTCGGCGAGCAAGCAGTAGGCACAGCTCGCAGGGGTCAGACTGTCCAAAAAAGATTCAATTTTTTTCTTGTCAAATCGGGCGGCGGAGAGGGTGCGGAGAGGGAAGGTTGCGATCTCCTCGTGGAAGAGGAGGGGCGCCATTGTATTGACAAACTCAAAGGCGTCGACGCGGGCCTGATATTCATAGAGAAGTCGGTTGGCTCGATTGCGCTCTTCGAAGAGATAGGCGGGGAACCCCTGTTTGCGGTAGGCGGAAAGCGCCTCAAAGCAGCGCAAGGTGACGTGGGGGATTTCTTGGAGCCCTGCCTCGGTCAGGTCGATCTGAATCTCGAAGAGCCGCTGCCGATTGCCGGCTAAGTCGTCGACCCGAGCCGAGAGCGCGTCGGCAAGGCCTTCTTCTTTCAACCGCTCGAGGAGGCTCCCCTTTTGCCCTCGGTTGAGGGCGTAGGCGACCAGATCGGCCGGCTGCGAGGCGTCGAGGCCGAGGGAGGGCGGAATTTCCCAGCGCAAAATGAGCGTTCGATTTTCCTGCACGGGTCTCATGTAGGTGATGTGGCCCATCTGTTCGGGCGATAGGAACTGGATGTGGGAGGCGGTTGGAGAGGTGCCGCCGGGGATGGGAGAGAAATAGGTGTCGACGGCAGTTTTCAGCTCATCCAAGGGGCGGTTGGAGTAGACGAGGAGGCGCATTTGCGATGCGCGGTACCACGTTTCGTTCCACGCGCGAACGGCTTCTGGAGGGACGCCGCTTAAGGTTTTGGAGTTGCCGGTGGTGAAGCGGCTGTAGGGGTGGTCGGGATTGGCGTTCTCTTTGCTCACCATGTGCTCGCGCCAGCCGTCCTGTTGCAGATGGCGGCTGTGTTCCTGGTCAATGGCATGCATCTCCCGTTCTATGCCAGAGGGGTCGAAGAGGGGGTCGATGAAGAAGTGGGCCCATCGCTCGAGCAGCGGCTGAAAGCCGTCGTGTGAGGAGGAAAAATAGTAGACTGTTTTTTCGGGCCAGGTGGCCGCATTGGTGCGTCCCGAGTAATCGGCGACGAGGCGGTGGAATTCGTTTTCAATGGGATAGGTTTTCGTCCCCAAAAAGAGCAAATGCTCGCAGAAATGGGCCATCCCTGGATAGTCGCCGGGATCCATCATGCTGCCCGCGTGGACGGCGAGTGCGGCGGCCGATTGATCCGCCTTGGGGTCGGAGATCAGAATTGCCTCCAAGCCGTTGTCGAGGGCGATCTTCGCCACGCTGCGCTCCGCAAGATCGGGGTTGCGAATCGCGAGGTTGGAGGTATCGGCGATGTCGACAAACGTAGCGAGGAGGAAAAATCCAATCATAGTGTCTCGTAAAGGGTGTGGACAGAGGTCCAAATTGCGTGAGCCCTCATTGTACGTCTCTCCCCTTTTTCCGCCTCTACAAATTGCGACATGTCGAAACGGGGCGCAAGGGCCATCCCAATCGGCGTGCAGTTTACGGTCCGATTTTCCCCCAATTCCCGCTGTACGGTATCGGGGGGCGGCATCAGCGCGTGGGTCTTGAGCGCAAGGGGGTAAAAGTGGGTGGCTGTTTTTGCCTTCTGCGCCATTAAGTAAAAGAGTTCAATGCTGTCGGGATCAAATGGCGCCACCTCGACGGTCCCCGCTGCGTTGCGCCGATCGCGGCCGCCGCTTGGCGCTACATAAATCACTTTGCCCCCTCTAGCTAGCAGTCGACTCATCCGCACCATCACCTCGCGGTTGTGCATCTGCTTGCGCTCCCGCTCCTCAGAGGGATGATCGATGTAGCGCTTGGAGTAGATGCAGAGGAGGTCGCATCCCATGCTAAACGGGATGGCGACCGGATCGGTGACGACCCGTTCGCCTGCGACGTAGATGAGGTGTTCGGCGAGTTGTGGAAAGTCCGTCTCTAGCAGCAGCGCCATGGCCTGTGGGTCGGCCTCTGTCTGGTGATTGGCCAATAGGATCGCGTTCTCCCCTCGCGCCACGGCCTCTTGCACCTCGCGCCACCGCTCGCGTCCCGGCATCTTCGACTTTTGCAAGATCACAAGGGGGCGGATAAAATCGAGGCTAAAGCGGTAATAGTCGAGCGGTTGTCGAATTTTTTGGTGGTACGGGGCAAACACGTGGGGGTGAGTGACCGCCTTTTCCACCTCGTGCAAAAAGGTTTGCCAGAGCGGTTGAAAGGCGAGCACATCGATGCCCGCCTCTTGGATGGATTTTGCGAGGCCCTCCAAGATTTTCCGTAATCTCTGGGGAAAATTCCCCTTACACGTCAAGCCGCTGGCCATTGAGTGTCGAGTAGAAGTGATAGTCGTTTAAGTGGAGCTCATCGCTCGTCTGAAACTCCAATACTGCGTTCGACTTGGTCGCAAGCTTGGCAAAGTAATCTCGGTCGCCGCCGCCCATGTAGCGATGCAGATCGGGGTGCGTGACCAGGCGTAAGCCAAACTGATTTTGGCAGGCGATCAGCTTTTTCAGAGAGCGTTCGACTTCGATCGCGGTGCTCTCATGACTTTTGATGGCGCCGGTGCCGGTGCAGTAGGGGCAGTCGGTGTGGAGAGTCTGTGTGAGCGACTCGCGGCTTCTCTGCCGCGTCATTTCGACGAGGCCAAATTCGCTCATCCCCAAAATGGTGCACTTCGCGGTGTCTTCGCGCATGCACTCTTTGAGCTTCTCGAGCACGCGCTTCTGATTTTTCCGCGCGCGCATGTCGATGAAGTCGACGATGACGAGGCCGCCGATGTTGCGCAAGCGCAATTGCCGCGCGATCTCTTCTGCGGCTTCTAGGTTGATGCGGACGAGCGATTCTTCGACGTTGCCCGTGCTCGAGGCCGACGTGCTGCGGCCCGAGTTGACGTCGATTGTGTACATCGCCTCAGTGCGGTCGAAATAGAGGTAGCCGCCCGAGGGGAGCCAGATCTTCCGCTTGATGGCGCGGTCGATTTCCCGCTCCACATTGAAGCGCTCGAACATGGGCGATTTGTCGCGGTAGAACTCGATTTTGAGCGGGTGTTCGCGCATGTAAGGCTCGTAGAGTTGCTTGCAGCGCTGATAGGTGGCGTAGTCATCGATGAGCAGCCGGTCGACTTTTTTGTCGACGCAGGTGATGATCGTCCGCTTGATGAGATCGGATTCCTCGAATAGGAGTGCGGGGCCGCTGGCGGCATTGAATTTTTCTACGATGGAGCGCCAGTTGGCGAGCAACTCATTGGCCTCGTCGATGAGCACGTCCGATGCTGCTTCGGCGCTCGCCGTGCGGCAGATGAGTCCCATGTCTTGGGGCATTTCAAAGGAGCGGATCAATTTTTTCAGGCGGTCGCGGATCCCCTTTTCCTCGATGCGGCGCGAGACGCCTCGGTGGGGGTTGTTGGGCAGCAGTACGAGGTAGCGTCCGGCGATGGAGATATTCGAGGTGAGTCGGGCGCCTTTGCTGCCGATCGGCTCTTTGACTACCTGTACCAGCACGGGGTTGTCGATTTTGAGCACTTGGGCGATGTCTTGGACCGATTTATTTTTCGATTCGACCGGTTCTACGTCTAAGTCGAAGTCCATCTCGAACATCTCTTCGAATTTCTTGGTGTTTTCCAAGATGTCGCTGATGTGGATAAAGCCGTTTTCGCCTTCGCGGATATCGATGAAGGCGGACTGGATATTGTGCAAAATATTGGTGACGCGGCCGCGGTAGATATTGCCTGTGAGCTGGCGCGTTTTCTTCCGTTCGACGACGAGGTCTTGAAGGAGTCCGTGCTGTAGGTAGGCGTAGCGGGTTTCCTTGGACTCGACGTTGAGTAAAATTTCGTGCATGGGGGCTCGAGAGTAAAACAAGAGCATACCTCATCCCCTGAATTCATGAAACGGCTTGTATGACGGCTCTGCCGATTGCCTCGGGGGTCGCATAGCCGTGGCATTTGATCACGGTTCCTTGGACACCGAGCAGATAGGCCCCCGATGAGGCAGAGTAAGCGGCACACTGGGGTCCTAGAAAATCGGCTACCCCTTCGGCCGTTTTAAGGAAAATATTGCCTGTAAACCCATCCGTCACGAGCACGTCGAGGTTTCCCTCGAAGGCGTGCCGCGCCTCCACGTTGCCGACAAAGGCGTAGTCCGCGTGGGGTTTTTGCAGCTGGCGGTAGGCGGTGCGCCGGTCGGAGGTCCCTTTGAGCGGCTCTGTGCCGATGTTGAGCAATCCCACCCGCGGGTGGGCTAGGCCGCGCGCCTTCTGAAACGCCGCGCCCAGGGAGGCAAATTGCACCAGGTGGGCCGCTTTACAGGGGACGATGGCGCCTAGGTCGAGGACGGCGAGGGGGTGTTTTTTTGTGGGGAGGAGGGTGCACAGGGCAGGGCGCAGAATGCCGGGCTGCATCCCTAAGATCATCTTGGAGCCAAAGGCGAGCGCGCCTGTGTTGCCGCAGGAGATCAGCGCATGCGCGGCGCCGTCGCGCACGGCGCGGAGGCCGAGCAATAGCGAGGCGTCTCTCTTGCGCCGAATGGCGTGCAGGGGCGATTCGTCCGGCTCAATGCATGTGGGCGTGGAAAGGTAGCGATGGCGCGTGTGTTTAGCGAGAGAGGAGGGGCCAATGAGCAGGAGGTCGAGGTCGAGCAACTCGAGGGATTCGAGCAACAGTTGGGGAGAGAGGTCTCCCCCCATCAGGTCGATCGCGACGCGGCCGCAAGGCACTTACGCCTCTACGGCGACCACAGAGCGGCCGGCATAGTGGCCACAATGGGGACAGACGCGGTGGGACAAGCGGTGTTTGCCGCAGTTCGAGCAGGCGGAGAGGTTTTTCGGTTTCTTCGCGTGATGTGAGCGGCGGGAGTGTTTTTTTGCGTTAGACAAACGGTTACGTGGTACAGCCATTTAAGTTACCTTATAAATCGGAAAACGGGAAATTGGGTTTTTCGTCCTGTAATTGTGCCTGATGGCGCATGAAAGGCGCAAGGGTCTCGCGTTGGGGGCACTTCCCCTTGCACTCGGCGACGGGGGGGAGCTCTAGCAGAAGGGCCTCGCGCAAGGGGAGGTGGAAGTCAAAAAAATAGCCTTCGATCTCGGAGAGCGGGATGGTTTCGTAGACCCCTTTCACCTGCAGGGGCACTTCGACCCACTCGTTGCAAATCGAGCAGGGAATATGCGCAACCGCCTGAGCGTCAAAGTGTAACACCAAGTGGTCGTCGGTGGTATAGGCTTGACCTGTGACTTGAACGGGCTTGCGAAAGGTTAAATCTGTTTCCTCGACCTCAAATAATTCGGGGGGGTAGGTGCCGGTGAGGGGGACTGGTTCTCCGTCACCCATCCGATCGAGGTATAATTTAAAGCGCTCTTCCATAGAGGTTACCAGGGTATCTGACTGCCTTGTTTGCCCGCAAACGCTTTCTTGGCCTCTCTCAATAAGAATTAAAAATATTTATGGGGGTGTTAAAGGTTTTTTAGGCTCTGAAGAGTCGGGAGCCAGCAGTCCTGCCGCGTCTTTAGAATCTAAAGTAAATGCGGGCTTTGCTTTTTTCAGTCGCTTCTTAACGTTTTTGATATGCTCTGCCGGTGGGATATTTTCAGGTAAAGTTCCGCCAATTTTGGCAATCGCAGTTCGGACTTCTTTTCCTACGGCTCCATGAGTTTCGATGGCATCTCTTGAGTTGCGGATATTTTCTCGTTTGAGTTTTTCGCGTGTTTGAGTCATCCGAAATTGATTTGCAGCAAGTTCTGTTGTATCCATTCTATCCATGAGCTGATCCCTGGCATCGATTCCTTTCCTAACTTTAATGGCATCAACTCCTAACCCTCCATAGAGTCCTTTGTACCCTGCATCATGAAACATGCCGAACATTTTATCTTGCACACCAGCATCTCGGGCGGCCCCCGAGAGAGCTTTGAATTCTACCGACGCTTGTTTGCGTAGTTCCAGACGTTCCAAATCAGCAGCCAATTCATCAGAGATCTCTTGCCGTCTAGTTTGAATGGCAAAGTACTTTTGAGCTTGGGCGATTTCTGGTTTTCGGGGGTCTCCATTTTGGGCAATCAGGTAACAGGCAAAGCGAGAAAGGTGATAGTCATCAATGACTTGAGAACGGCCCTTTCCGTTTGATATTGGGTTACCGGCGCCGGTAAAGTGATGCTTCGGGTTGTTTCCTGATTGCTTGCAGGATTCTATCGCCTTCTGAATGGCGTTTTCGAAGCGTTGCCACTTAGAATATCCTAGAAGAGCTTGGAGGTCTCGTGCGCTCCAGTATTCAATTCCATGTTGATTGATTCTTTTCCGGTCTTCGAAGCTGAGTCGAGGAGGAATCAGCAATTTGGGATCTTCATTTTCCATAAGCGCCTCTAGAGATTCTAAAAATTTATTTAATCATAAAGAAGGCGAGAATTCTCAACTATTTTGTTTTTTACGTGTCTCTTAAGAGAGAGCGGATGGCTGTAGCGGCGGTGCGGCTGGCGTCTTGGGTGCCTAGGAGGGTGCGGAGCGGGGTGGTGTCGACGCCGGTGTGGAGGAGGGTGGTGGCGGCTTTGAGGAGGTTGGGAAGGGTGAGGTTGGTGCCGAAGAGCTCGGGGAAGAGGGGTTGCTGTGCGATGAGGTTGGGG
>CAYGOG010000056.1:0-6585 GCA_964351415.1 uncultured bacterium
TCTTTGAGGCAACGGCTGGTGAAGTTCTCCGCTACGTCGGCGAGCAGGTGCATCGACTCGAGGAGGTTGTAGATGATCACCGGCTTGTACACGTTGAGCTCGAAATTCCCCTGCGCGCCCGCAAAGCCGATGGCGGTGTCGTTGCCCATCACTTGCACGGCGACCATCATCATGCTCTCGCATTGGGTGGGGTTCACTTTGCCGGGCATAATCGAGGAGCCGGGCTCACGGGCGGGGAGGTGGAGCTCGCCGAGGCCGCAGCGAGGGCCTGAGCCGAGCCACGCAATGTCGTGGGCAAGTTTAAGAAAGACGGTGGCGAGCTGTCGGAGCGCTCCGCTGAAACCCACGAGGGCGTCGTGTCCCGATAGGGCGGCAAACTTATTGGGCGCAGTGACAAAGGGCTGTCCCGTAAGGGCGGCGATTTGGGCCGCTACACGGGTGGCAAATTCGGGGTGGGTATTGAGGCCGGTGCCGACGGCGGTGCCGCCGAGGGCCAGCTCATAGACCGGCTCGAGCAAGAGATCGAGGGCGCGGAGGGCTTGGTGCATTTGCGCGGCATAGCCGGAAAACTCTTGGCCCAGCGTGAGGGGGGCGGCGTCCATCAAGTGGGTGCGGCCCACTTTGATGATGTCGCGGAAGGCGCGCGCCTTCTCCTCGAGCGCCTTGTGAAAGGCCACGAGGTGGGGAATGAGCTTTTTCTTGGCGAGTAGGACTGTCGCGATGTGCATCGCGGTGGGAAAGACGTCGTTGGAGGATTGCGAACAGTTGACGTGATCGTTGGGGTGCACCGGCTTTTTGGAGCCCCGAACGCCGCCGGAGATCTCGATCGCCCGGTTGGAGATCACTTCGTTGACGTTCATATTGGTCTGCGTGCCGGAACCGGTCTGCCAGATGACAAGGGGGAACTCGCAATCGAGTTTGCCCGCGATGATCTCGTCGGCGGCCTGTACAATCAGGTCGCGCGTTTCGGGGGTCAGGAGTTTGAGCTCGGCATTGACCTGTGCCGCTGCCTTTTTCGCAAGCGCCAGGGCGTGAATGACCTCGATCGGGATCTTATGGCCTCCGATGCGGAAGTTCTCGATGGATCGTTGGGTCTGAGCACCCCAGTAGGCCTCAGATGGGACCTCGACGGGTCCCATCGTATCTTGCTCGGTGCGGCTCTTCTTCATATTCTGAGCGATACCAGGTTCACGGTTTTCCATGCCACCAGCGTTATTTCTTTACAGGATGAACAGGGGGCTCGCTGACGCTCGCCTAAGTAAGACGAATACAAGAAAAGGCGAACGTCAGTGAGCCATCCTGTTTATCCCCGACCGAAGGGAGGGATTTTTCTCATCCTGTTCATCCTGTAAAGAAATAACGCTAGTGGCAAATCTCTCTTCAACTAGATGATCAAAAGCGCAAACACGAAGGCGAAAATCGCGAATGACTCGATGATCCCGATCGCCGCCCACGCCTTGCCAAACAGGGCCGGATTTTTCGCAGTCGCTTGAATCGCAGTCGCGCAGCACATCCCCTGTAAGATCGAAGAGGCCATAATCGCAAGCCCCACAAAGAAGCTGATCCCGATGCCCGCAATCCCGGTGAGAGTGCCCGCGTTGAGCGCGTTCCGCATGAGGACCATCAGGAGGAGGCCGTAAATCGACTGCGAAGAGGGCATCGCCGAAAGAAGGATGAATTTCCCGTGCCCCTCTTCCACGCGCGACATCACGCCGTGAGAGGCCATCCCGGCAATCCCGCATCCAATAGAGCTTCCCAAACAGCCGAGGCCGAGGACAATCGCAGGTCCAACCATGTCGTAGTTCATAAATCACCTTATCCGTTTGATTCTTAGTGGGTTAAATAGTTTCCCTCCCCCCTCGAACGAATAGTGGTACCACTCGAGGAAGTTGAGACGAAGGCCGTGGATCATCGCCCCCATTGTGGCGAGGACGATGTTGATCGCGTGGCCGGCTAGGATGACAAAGAAGCCGCCGATCAGCCCGGCTTTGGCTCCGATTTCATAGTTAAAGGTGTTGGCCATGACAATGCCGGCCAAGCCCAACGCATAGAGCCGCAAGTAGGAGAGCACGTCGGCGAAGATCTGGACCACATTGGTGATCTCCAAGAGACCGGACCACTTGTGCCGCACAAGGGCCAATCCAACCGCAAGGCCGTATCCGGTATACATCACGGGCTGGCCGATTGCGTAGGCAAGGGGTTTCTGCAATCCGAAGGCAAAATTGGCCATGGTGGTCGCATTGATGATCGACGGAATATACAGATATCCGCCTATTAAAAATAAGAACCAGCCAATAGAGCTCCAGTTGCGACTCGCGTAGCGAAGCAGGGAGAGCGAAATGTGGAGAATCCCCACGAGAATCGCGAGCTCCATCAAAATATTGTCGGTAAACTCATCCAACGCGACATATTCCTGGCCCTTCACAGCCGAAAGGAGGAAGGATTCCCCGTCGGTGGCGCGGCTCACGGCGGGAAATTGGCGCGCGTAAATGTCATAGACGTCGTCTTGTTGCGCGAGATGGTAGGACGCCTTGGCCTTGGCGAGCGTGTAGAGCATGGAGGCGTTGCGCACGGGGCTTTCGGGCGAAATTTGCACGCCGAAGAACGAAGCGGTCAGCACGCCCCAGCCGATGCAAGCGGTGGCCAGGATCATCGCGAGATTTTGGAACCGTTTGAAGGCGCCGGTTGCGTCTTTCCATTTCCACTTCAGCAAGAGGGCGAGCGCTAAATAGATGAGGCCATAGCCTGCATCCGACACGATCATGGCGAAGAAAACAGAGAATGAAGCGAGTACCCAGCCCGACGGGTCTTTATCGGTGGAGGAGGGCGTGTCGTAGATGTGGACGAGGTCCTCGCCGATGCGGGCAAAGCCCCTATTTTCCATGTATGTGGGCGTCACATCGCGGCTTTCGCGCGCAATGACCTCAAATCCCACCGCAAAGGTGCTGAGCAGCCCTTCGAGCGCGCGGATCCGGTTGGCGGGGACCCATGCCTCTACGACAAAGAGCTGCTCCGACAAGTGGAATTGCGCATCGTGCTTGGCCACCTGCAGGTGATGCGCGTTGAGTGCGTCATTCAAGCCATTTTGAAGCCCTTTCAACCCCAACGAGAGCGTTTTCAGATCCTCTTCGAGCGCGAAGAGCGCCTTGCGCAGCCCCCCCTCCCGCTCTCGCAATTCGCTTACGGGATGCTCGACGTGCAGCTCGATCATCTGCGGGTACTGCGTCCGCTCCCGATTCACGGCGACAAAGTAGTCGAGGTCGTAATCGGTGCCCACATACAGCAATTCAGGGGCGTGTTGCCGGCCGCGCGACAGCTCGCTCTTCATGCAGAAGAATTGCACGACGCGGTGCGTTTCCCTTTCTAAGTGCCGCACTTCCTCCATCGAAAAGTGGCCCAGCGGAGCCACGCGGGCGATGTCGGCCTTGAGCAGCCGCATCTCCTCCTGCACCCGCTCGATCTCCCCCTGCGTGTCCACAATGCGCTTGGCATGGGCGACTGGATCGCGTACGGCGGCATCGGACGTCGGCACAGGCAGGTGCTTCAGCACGCGCAGCGCCGACAAGATGATTTGCGCCTGTTCGGGCATCTCGAGCGCCCGTTTATGGGATGGGCCGATAAACTCGATAAAGCCGGCTCGCTGCGCGTACGCGTAAAACGGATCCATCTCCTCGCGAGGGCCGTAAATCAACACCTTCTCGACGTCGATGATCATGCGCGCATTTTCCTTTTAGCCACTTTGGCCTGTGCGACGGCGGCGAGCTGTTGATCGCCGAGAAAGACCTTAATCTTTTGGATATTTTGCTCCGATCGGGGGATGAGGACCTTCTCAAACAGGTTCACGCGGATCGACACGTCTCTCAGTTCTTTTTCGAGGGCGCGCCGCTTTTCCTCCGCGATGCGGAGCCGTTCCCGCTCGACGATCATGGCCCGCACCAAGGCGGCCGACTGGTCGGTCCAGACGGGCGTGTCAAAGAGCGAGTATGTGGGATCGCGGAAGAGCACTTTTTCAAAGACGGGGATCTCGACGCCGGCGATGTTTTCGTAGTGTTTTTTCACCAAGATAATTTCGGCCGACTCGCTCAAGTCGCACTCGACCCGCTCGTCCAAAAAGGGGCGAAATGCCTCCACTTTTTGCCTTGCGTTGGAGAGCTCTTCGCGGATCTTGTCGATCTCGGCGATGGCGCCGAGGACTTCGAATTGGAGCATCGCCTTCTTCAGCTGCAGGGTCGGCAAATAGCGTCTCAGCTGTGTGAGGCGACCTTGCTGCGCGCGAAGCTCCGTCTTCGTCAGTCTCATCGAACCGTCTCTCTCGGCCAGTATTTCTCGGCGATCGCCCGCTTGATGCCGATCTCGTCGAGCTCGAAGCACTCGGCGAGGGTAAGCCAGCCGAGGTCGAGCGCCTTTTCAAGCGGCAGGTTCACCTCGAGGTTCATCATCCGCTCTTCAAAGAGGTGCGAGTAGCGGAGGAGTTTTTCGTCCCAGCGGGAGAGGCGGAACCCCATCCCCTGCCGCTCGCGCGCTTTTTTCGAGTCGGCGTAGAGGCGGATCATGCTGTTGGCGAGGTCGCCGTGGTCGTCGCGCGTCGCCTTGCCGATCACCTGCTGTTTCAGGCGGGAGAGGGAGCCAAACGGGTCGATCATGCCGCCGTGCAGGTAAAACTGCCCCTCGGTGATATAGCCGGTGTTGTCGGGGATCGGGTGGGTGACGTCGCCGCCGGGCATGGTGGTGACGCTGAGGATGGTAATGGAGCCGCTCCCCTCGATGTCGACCGCCTTTTCATAGCGGGCGGCGAGGTCGGAATAGAGGGAGCCGGGGTAGCCGCGGTTCGAGGGGATCTGATCCATCGTGATGGCGATCTCCTTGATGGCGTCGGCAAAGGCGGTCATGTCGGTGAGGAGGACGAGGACGTCCTTTCCCTCGAGCGCAAACTTCTCGGCGACGGCAAGGGCCATGTCGGGGACGAGGAGGCACTCGACTGCGGGGTCGGTGGCGCGGTGGATGAACATGACGGTCCTGTCGAGGGAGCCGTGCTGTTCGGCGTTTTCAATAAAAGATTGGTAGTCGTCGAACCGGAGCCCCATCCCGCCGATGACGACGACGTCGGCGTCGGTTTGGTTGGCGATCCGCATGAGGAGCTGGTTGTAGGGCTCTCCTGCGACCGAGAAAATGGGGATCTTCTGCGACTTGACGAGGCAGTTGAACAGGTCGATCATCGGGATGTTGGTCCGCACCTGGCTGTTGGGGACAATGCGGCAGGTGGGGTTAAACGAGGGGGTGCCGATCTCGAGCGGCTCGCCGACGATCTCGGGGCCATTGTCGATCGGGGTGCCGGCGCCGGAGATGCGGCGGCCGAGGAGGTTGTCGGTGAAGGTGGCCTGCATTTGGCGGCCGAGGAAGAGGACCCGGTCGCCGGTTGAGATGCCGCGGGTGCTCTCGAAGACCTGGAGGGTGGCGAGCTCGTCGTCGATCCGGAGGACCGAGGCGTAGGTCCAGGTGCCATTTTTGCGCTCGACGCGGGCCATCTCGCCGAGTGCGACGCCCTCAGCTGCGACGGTGATCAGGTTTCCCCGGAGGTCGAGGATGCGGTCGTAGATCTTTCTCATGCTCTTTTGGTCTCCAGCTGGGCGAGAACCTTGTCGCGCGTTTCCCGATATCGCTCTGATGGGAACGGGAGATAGTTCATGTTTTTCACTTCGTTTTGCAAGCTGAGGAAGAAGCTGCGCGCCTCATCGTGCGACTGGAAGGCGAGTTTGGCGTCGAAAATCGCTTGGATCAAGCGAAAGGCCTCGATCTGCCGGTCGAGCGGGCAATAGGCGTCCTCTTTGTCGAACGCATTTTGCTGCAGGTAGCAGATCTCATAGAGATCCGACTTGAGGAAGAGGACCATGTCGTCGAGCGCAACCCCCTCTTCGCCGACGACCTCCATCCGCTTGCCGATCTCGTCGCCGCGGCGCAGCAACTCGCGCGCGCGGTTGACCTTGTCGGTCCAACCGGGCAATCGGGCTTCGAGTTCGCGCCCCACGTCGGCGATATACTTGGACCAGGAGATCAACGGGTCGATCGCGGGATAGCGGCGCGCGTCGGACCTAGCGCGGGAGAGGCCGTGGAAGGCCCCCACCACCGCAAGCGACGCCTGCGTCACCGGCTCTTCGAAGTTCCCCCCTGCAGGCGACACGGAGCCGCCAATTGTGAGAGACCCCCGTTTGTTCCCCTTCATCTCGATTTCGCCAGAGCGCTCGTAGAAGGAGCTGATGCGGGAGGCGAGGTAGGCGGGAAACGCCTCTTCGCCGGGGATCTCTTCGAGGCGGCCCGACATCTCGCGCATCGCCTGCGCCCAGCGCGAGGTGGAGTCGGCGAGCAGGAGCACGTCGCGCCCCATTTGGCGGTAGTATTCGGCGATCGCCGCGCCCATGTAGACCGACGCCTCGCGCGCCGCGACCGGCATCGACGAGGTGTTGCAGATCATCACCGTGCGGCGCATGAGCGGCTCCCCCGTGTGGGGGTCGGTCAGCTGCGGAAAGGTCTTCAATACCTCCACCAGCTCACCTGCCCGCTCGCCGCACGCGACGATCACGACGATCT